>CALBVR010000018.1 GCA_937969565.1 uncultured Acidimicrobiales bacterium
GGTCAGCGCCTACGGTGTCGCCGCCGGCGTCGCCCAGGCGACGGACGACATGCCGCTCGCTCGCAACACGTCGTCGAAGTTCGACGTCGGCCGCAACTTCTCGAACAAGCTGTGGAACGCCGTGCGATTCGCGCTCGGGCGCATCGACGCCACCGCCACGGTCGACGCACCCGTCGATCCGGCCACCACGCACTTCGCCGACCGCGTCATCCTCGCCAAGCTGCAGGAGACCACCCGCAAGCTCGAAGCCGCGGTGCAGAGCTACCAGTTCAACGTCTACGCCGACACGCTGTACGACTTCATCTGGCACGACGTCTGCGACCGCTACCTCGAGGCGGTCAAACCCACCATCGACGACAGCCCGGCGCAGCAAGCCGTCCTCGGTGCAGTGCTCGACGCATCGCTCCGACTCATGCATCCGGTCTGCCCGTTCATCACCGAGTCACTCCATTCACACGTGCAGCAAGCCCAAGTCGGCGCGGTCACCGGCCTCGATCTCCCGGCCGCCGACCTGTTGGCGACGGCACAGTGGCCGGCCGTGGCCGACTCGCTCGCCGACCCGGCCCTCGTGGCCGACTACGAGCGTGCGCTCGCGCTCGTCACCCAGATCCGCACGCTCCGATCCAGCCAGCAGGTCCCACCGAAGAAGCGCATCACCCTGCACGGCCCAACGCCGGTTCTCGAGCTCATCGCCACCGCCGGCGGACTCGTCGAGACCCTGGCCGGCCTCGAAGCAGCCGTCGAACTCGGCGAGGAGCGACCCGCCGTGGCCTCCCCACTCGCCTTCGAAGGTTCGCAGGTCTACCTGTCCGGCCTGGTCGACGCAGTGGACCTCGACGCCGAGCGGGAGCGCATCAGCAAGACCATCGAACAGAAGTCGAAGCAGGTCGCCGGATTCGAAGGAAGGCTCTCGAACGAGGGCTACGTGAACAACGCAAAGCCCGAGCTCGTGCAGGAGACGCGGGACATGCTCGAGGTCGCCAAGGCCGACCTCGCCGCAGCGCAGGCGGCACTGGACGCGCTCTGATGCACTTGCGCATCGGGGGTGTGCCCGAGCATTTCAACCTGCCGTGGCGGCTCGCCATCGAGGAGGGCGCCTTCACCCAGCTCGGAATCGAGCTCGAGTGGATCGACGTGCCCGGCGGTACCGGCGCCATCATGAGCGGCCTCGCCGACGGATCATTCGACCTCGCCACCCCACTCACCGAGGGCGCAATCACGTCCATCGCCGCAGGCAACCCGAGCCGACTGGTCCGGGTGTGGGTCGAGTCGCCGCTGCTCTGGGGTGTCCACGTCGCGGCATCGTCCGACGCCCAGACGCTCGCCGACATCGAGGGCCAACGGTTCGCCATCTCCCGGTTCGGTTCCGGCTCCGAGCTGATGAGTCGGGTGATGGCCGATGACCTCGGTTGGGTCGTGACGGACGATCGGTGGGTTCCGGTCGGTGGACTCGATGGAGCCCTGACTGCGCTGCCGAGCGGCGACGCCGAGATCTTCCTGTGGAACAAGTCGATGACGCAACCGCACGTGGACGACGGAACGTTCCGACGGATCGACGTGATCGGCACGCCGTGGCCGAGCTTCTCGGTGGTCGCCACCGATGCGATCCTCGCCACGGAAGCGGCGCTGGTCGACGTTGTCGCTGAGACGGCGGCGCATCGGGCGGCTGCGTTGCACGCAGACTCGTCAGCCACCCTGCTGGTCGCGGATCGCTACGGGCTGAAGGTCGCCGACGCAGAGGAATGGCTCGGCCATGTCCGCTGGGGCGAACCCGGCGATCCGATCGATCCCGACATGCTCACCGACGTCATCGGCCGCATGCGTTCGGTCGGCCGCGTCGACGGCCCCGTCGACGCCACCACCCTCCTCGCCTAACAGAAGACAGCTACGGCTGCTCGCACCCCACGACCCATCACCACAACGGGTCAGACCCCTAGGGAGCATCAGGGGTCTGACCCCTAAACGCGCTTACTAAACGCGATTAGGGGTCAGACCCCGAGAAAGAAACTTGCTGGGGCGAGGGTTTTTGCGGGAATATCTGGCATGGGCGATTATCGGATGGGTGAGGCGGCGCGGCTGCTCGGGGTCAGCACCGACACGATCCGGCGCTGGGTCGACGAAGACCGCCTCGCCGCCACCCGCACCGAGGGCAACCACCGACTCATCGACGGCGCCGACCTCGCCCGCGTGGCCGTCGAACGAGCCGAGTCCGCATTCGACGACGGCGACAGCGTGCGCCCGCTCTCCGCCCGGAACCGATTCGAGGGACTCGTCACCAAAGTCGTCGCCGACAAAGTCATGGCCCAGGTCGAGCTCCAGAGCGGCCTCAACCGCATCGTCGCACTCATCAGCGCAGAAGCCGTCAACGACCTCGGCCTCGCCCCCGGCGTCCGGGCAGTCGCCACCGTCAAAGCCACCAACGTCATCATCGAAACCTGACCATGCACCAGCGGCAACGCAGCTCCACCGCCGCAAAGAGGCCTGGCACCTTTTCGGCCAGATGGGGCCAGGCACCATTGGCGGTCCTGCTGGCGCTCGGGCTGGGCGCGTGCGGAGACGGACGGGACGAGGTCACCATCTCGGCCGCATCGTCGCTCACGGAGGTCGCCGAAGCGCTCGAGACCGAACTCGAACGGCAACACCCGAACATCGACATCCAACTCAACCTCGGCGGCACCAGCGGGCTCGTCGCACAGATCCGCAGCGGTGCACCCGTCGATGTACTCCTCGCCGCCGACCAACTCGCACTCTCCGCCGACGACCCGCTCGCGCTCGAGACGGCCCCGCTCGCCACCAACGAACTCGTCGCCGTCACCCCACCCGACCGCGCGCTCACCCGCAACGACCTCTCGGACAACGCACTCCGAATCGTGGCATGCGACCCGAACCTCCCCTGCGGACGACTCACCGAGCATCTGCTGGCTGACCTCGCGGCGACGTCCCTCCTCATCGAACCGGACAGCCTCGAACCCAACGTACGACTCGTCCGGCAACGGGTGCTCTCCGGAGAAGCCGACGTGGGCTTCGTCTATCGCACCGACACCATCGGCAGCGACCTCCGCATCCTCGACCTCGACGCCACCCACCGCAACACGGTGACTGCCGTTCGCCTCACAGACTCCGACGCGACGCGGGCGGTCATGGCCACGATCCTCGACGGCACCACCGTCCTCGAGATCGCGACGACACTCGGCTTCGGCGCACCATGAGCAGCCTGACAAAGGTCGGTCGCTTCCTCGCCGCACTCGCGTTCGGCCTGCTCCTCCTTCCCTTCGTGGCGCTGCTCTCGGAGACGCCCTGGTCGGAGCTCGGGTCGATCCTCACCAGCGACACCGTCGCCAATGCGCTGAAGGTCACGGCGATCGTCGTGCCAACCTCAACGGCGATCGTCTTCCTCATCGGCACGCCGCTCGCCTGGATGCTTGCCCGAACCTCCGGCCCGCTCGCCACGGCGTTGCGAAGTCTCGTGCTGGTCCCCGTGGTGCTCCCTCCCGTCGTCTCCGGGCTATTGCTCCTTTCGGCATTCGGCCGTCGGGGCCTGCTCGGGCCGGCACTCGAGTCGGTGGGAATCGTCCTTCCGTTCACGATCGGGGCGACGATCCTCGCCGCGGTGTTCGTCGCCCTCCCCTTCTACGTCCTCGCTGCAGAGAGCGGATTTCGCGAACTCCCGGCCACGATGCTCGACGCCGCTCGCACACTCGGCACCCCGCTCGACCGGCTCCTCGACCGGGTCGGCCTCCGCAACGCTCGAGCTGCGGTGGCGGCCGGCCTCGCCCTCGCAGCCGCGAGGGCGCTCGGCGAATTCGGCGCCACGATCACCTTCGCCGGCAACGTCGAAGGAGCGACCCGCACACTGCCGCTCGCAACCTTCAGCGCCCTCGAACAGGACCCCGACATCGCCCGGGTGATCGGGCTCATGCTCGTCGTGATCTCGATCGGTGTGATCGTGCTGCTTCGCAACACCCTCATTCGCCGGCCGCGGTGACACGGCCGCGGGTGGCGGCCTCGAACGTCAGCTGAGGGCGTCGAGCAGAAAGTCCCGTTGCAGGTGCAACAGGTTCTCGGCAACCTGCTCTTGCGGGGTCATGTGCGTGACACCGGACAGCGGCAGAACCGTGTGCGGCCGGCCCGCTTCCAACAACGCCCGAGACAGCACGAGTGTGTGCGCTGCGACCACGTTGTCGTCGGCCAACCCGTGGATCAGCATCAGCGGCCGATCCAGCTGCGACGCATCGGGGAGCAGACTGCTGCGGTCGTAGTGCTCCGGATGTTCGTCCGGATGCCCCAGGTAGCGTTCGGTGTAGTGCGTGTCGTACAGCCGCCATTCGGTGACCGGCGCTCCGGCGACCGCCGCGTGGAAGACGTCCGGGCGACGAAGTACAGCGAGCGCTGCGAGGTAGCCGCCGAACGACCAACCTCGAATGCCAACGCGCTGGAGATCCAGCTCGGGGCGTTGCGCACCCAGCGACTGCAGCGCGTCGATCTGGTCATCGAGCACGGGCTGGGCGAGATCGCCCCACACCTCGCGCTCGAAGGCCGGACCACGGCCCGGCGTCCCCCGACCGTCAGCGACGACGACTGCGAACCCCTGCTCGGCGAACCACTGCGACGTCGCATATCCGTTGCGCACCCGAAGCACACGCTGCGCATGAGGCCCACCGTACGGGTCCATGAGAACCGGCAGAGGCGAACCGTCGTGGCCATCGGGCAGGAGCAGCGCAAGTTCGATCGAGCGGTCGCCGACCACGGCGAACGTCGGGGCACAGGGGAACCCCGGCTCGTCCGCCTGCGATGCGATCGGGGTCGCAGTGCCGTCGTTCCATCGAACCTCGTGTGACGTGGCGCCCTCGGCGGAAGCGGAGGTGACCACGAGCGTTCCGCCGGCCCAGCTGGCGGTGCTGTAGCCGTCGGTGGCAGTCAGGTCGGTCGTTGCGCCGTCTGGACCAACCCGAATGACCACCGAGTTCTTGGGCTCCGTCGCTGCCGTCACCAACACGTCATCGCCGTCGACGCCGACCACGGAACGCACCTGCAAACCGTCGCCGGTCACGGGCTTCCCACCAATCGCCAGCCGCCTGGCCGCTCCGGCATCCGTGACCGTCACGAGCTCGCCGTTGCGCCACCTGGGAGCACCCGGGATCAGCTCGACCCAGTGCTCGTCGCTGTCTCGCAGCAGTTCGGTGGCGTCACCTGTGTCGGGGTCGACCGACAGGATCACGGTGGACCGCTGGTCTCGCGGTTGCACGATGCACAGCAGCCCGGAGGACGTCCACTGCACATCGGCGAGATACTCGAACTCGTCGCCGGCCCAATCGATCCGCTGCACCGGCCCGTCGGTGACGTCGACCATCCAGAGTTCGACCGAAGCGTTCGACGTACCCGCTCCCGGGTAGCGAATCGGTCGGGGTGGCGTTGCCGGATCGTCGGGTGAAGCGATCCACCACTCATCGATCCCACCCACGTTCACCCGTGCCGCCACGAACCGGCTGCCCGACGGATCCCACCAGAACCCGCGGGTGCGCCCCATCTCCTCCGCCGCCACGAACTCGGCCGAACCCCACGAGATCGTCGGATCGTCGTCGCCGACGATCACCCGGTCCTCGATCCCGTCGGTCACCCGCAGCTCTCGCCCGGACACGTACGCCACCCGATCGGTACCGGGCTCCGGTTGTGGGTCGAAGACCACGTCCGCTGTTGCCAGCACGTCGATCGCGCCGTCATCCACGTTCACCCGGTGCAGCGCTCCGCCGAGCACGAAGACGACCCGTGCGCCTCCCTGGTCCGTCGTGTACGAAACGACGCCGGCGGCCTGCTCGCGGGCACGCTCCCGACGGGCTCGCTCGGCATCGGTCAGTTCGCCGGTCTCTGCCGGAGCAGCGTCGAACACCATCCGGGGGCTGTCGGCCCCTCGTTCGATGCACCACAGCGAATTGACTGGGTCATTCCCACCCGAGGACTGCAGAAACAGAACCTGCTCCCCATCTGGAGCGACCGTGAACGACCGGGGCGCACCAAGGGTGAAGCGTCGGGTGGTGGCGTGGCGACGGGGGAACGAAGAGATTGCGGCAACTGTCACGCATTCATATTGGCCTGAGCGTTGCGAATGACCGATGATGATGGGGTGAGCACCGAAATCCCTGTCGACGACGAAACCCGAGCCGCGCTGCTGTTGTTCAACGAGCGCCTCGAAGAGACCGCTGCGGCCGATCGTGCGGCCAAGCGCGTCGCCAAGGCCGAGCGGGCCAAGGACGAGGCCGCCGCCCGCGTCCGCAAGATGCAGGAGTCGGGATCCCCCGAGGACAAGACCGAAGCGGAAGCTGCCTACAAGGCGGCCGTCGCCGAGTTCAACCGAATCTCGGAGAACCCCGACGCCGAGGAACCGAAGAAGCCGGCGGCCGCCGACGACGACGCCTCAACGCAAGCCGAGGCGACCGAGGATGCTCCAGCCGAAGACGCTCCTGCGGAAGAGGCAGAAGCTGCACCGGCAGAAGACGCGGATGCACCGGCAGAAGCTTCGGATGCACCGGCAGAGGCTGCTGCCGAGACAGCCGAGCCGGAGCCGGCGGAGACCTCCGCCGACGAGGAACCCGCCCCTGCATCGGCTGCGGCAGAGTCCGAATAGCCCAGCGACGCAGGGACCCCGACCGGGCTCCCTGCGCCACCAACAGACCTGACAGTCAGACCTTCTTCACGACATACGTGTCGGCGAAGCGATCCATCACCGTGCGGTGCTCTGCGTCCGAGAAGAGGAAGACCAGCGACACGATGCCGATGAGCAGGAACACGCCGGGGATGATCACGCCGATCGCCACGACCGGAATCAGCCCGAAGACCCAACTCACGATGTGGTTGAGCGTACGACGAATCGCCAAGCCGAGACCGAGCGGTTGCGTACCCTCACGGCTGACGATTCGCAGCCCGAGCATGAGCTTCCCGGCGGTACCGGACAGGTATGCGTTCATCAGCACGATGTAGGCCGTCGTGATGAACCCGCCGAGGGCGGCCAGCGCGAAGGTGCCCCCGCTCAGGGATCCGTCGGGCTCCAATCCGCCTCCGTCGATGGCCGACACCGCGAAGGCGATGCCGAACGGAATCGAAACGATCACGAGCAGCACGAAGTCGATGACCCATGCGGCGATGCGGAGCCACGGGTCGGCCAACTCACGGCCGTTGGCGAGCGTGCCGGCGCCGGGAGCGACATAGCCGGCCTGTTGCTGTGCACCCTGGGTCTGTGGGCCGCCCACCCACTTGGTGCCGTCCCACCATCGGACCGTCCCAGGAGGGTCTCCCTGAGCGGGGTACCAACCGGGAGGCTGCTGTCCATCCTGCATTCGTCTCTCCACCTGGGCCACCGTGCGGCCCGTCGTTTCATCGACAGGACCCTATGCGAAATCGGACCACTGCGTCAGGAAGGTGTGGTCCAGCTACCGTTGGGGTGTGGCACCGACCCCGTACGTCCTCCACGACCTCCCTGAGCTCGACCGGCCCGTGTTCGTCTTGGCCCTCAAGGGCCTCTTCGACATGGGTGAGGCTGCGACGGGGGCCGTCAACTGGCTGTCGATGACCCACGCCGGTCACCCGGCCGCTTCCATCGACCCGGAAATGCTGTTCGATTTCCAGGAGACCCGGCCGGAAGTGCGCTTCGGGGCTGACGGCGCCCGCGAGATCATCTGGCCGTCGAACAACGCCGTGTGGGCCCGCACGCCCGATGGCTACCGTGACCTCGTGCTGCTGAGTGGCGTCGAACCGAACCTTCGGTGGCGGTCCTTCGGCGAGACCCTCGCCGAGATCATCGACGGAACCGCCTGCGAACTCGTCGTGACCCTCGGGTCCACCCTTGCGATGGCTCCGCACACTCGGGCCTTCCCCGTGAAGTCTTCGACCATCGACGCCGAACTGGCTGCTCGCCTCGGCGTCGCCCAGCCGACCTATGAAGGCCCGACCGGGCTCATTGGATCCCTCCATCAACAGCTCGCCGGCGGCCCACCGATGCTGTCGCTGCGAGTGAGCGTGCCGCACTACGTTCCGGGCGCACCCTCGCCCAAGGCGACCGCGGCCCTGCTGTACCAACTCGAACGGCTCACCGGGGTCCCAACCGACCACACGGCGATGGCTGACGAGATCCGGGATTGGGAGCGTCGGGTGCACCAGGCGCTCGCCGACGACGAAGAGGTTCGAAGCTACGTCGAACAGCTCGAGGCCGATGCCGATGCGCAGCCGGTCGTCGACCTCGCAACCGACGATCTCGACGAGGAAATCGAGGCGTTTCTCCGCGAGCGAAACGACGACTGAGACGACCGGGCCAAACGGACCGATTCACTCAGGTCAGGGCGACATCCGGCCGTAGTTTCGGCGTGCCCACCTCGACCCGCTTCGAACGCCGAGCAGAGCTCAGCGCACTCCGGCCGCTCGCCATCGTCTGGGCAGCCGGCCTCGTGGTCCTCGTCACGACGCTCGGCACGACGGACTTCGACGACAAGGACGTTCTCCTCGACCCCGCCCATCTGGCCGGGCTCCCCTGGTACACCGGCCTCATCTCCAACCTCGGCGTGCTGGGCTGGACCCTGGCGGCAGTTGCCGCCGCCGGAGCCGCCCACATCGCGCACCTCGGCGGACGGCCTCGCGCCGGACACTTCCTGAAGCAGGCGGCGGCGCTCGGCACGTTGCTCGCCCTGGACGATCTCCTTCTTCTCCACTCCTCGGTCTTCCCGAAGCTCTTCGGTGTCTCGAAGACGATGATTCTGGCCGTCTACGGCCTCCTCGGCCTCGCGTGGGCCATCAGCAACCGCAGAGAGATCATCCGTACACGGTGGGGGCTGCTCGGCGCCGCCGGCGTTGCGATGGGCGGCTCGATCGTGATCGATCAGCTCTTCGCCTCTGCGTCCTGGTCACTTGTCGCTGAAGACGGCGCCAAGTTCATGGGGGTCCTCGCCTGGGCCACCTACTTCAGCCTGACGGCACGGGACATCGCATCCTCCGTGGTCCGCGAGCTCCGAGAACGCAGTGTCGACGCCTCCACTGCCT
>CALBVR010000019.1 GCA_937969565.1 uncultured Acidimicrobiales bacterium
CACCGGAGACTGACCGGTCAGGTCGAGCACCGACAGCAGGAGCCGATTCCCATCGGTCGACATCGAGCCGAACACCTGCCCGTCCGACTGTTCCTTGACGGCCATCTGGGGAGGGGTGAGCGGGATTCGGCGCTCGAGCGCGGCCGATCCGTCGAGCGTCGACACCTCGATGCCCACGAACCCGCTCACCACAAGCCGGTTTCGGTCGTGGTCGACGAACACCGATGCGGCGTTCGGATTCTCGAACGGTGACGGAAGAACTTCCGCTGCTAGTTCGAGATCGAAGACACCGACGCCCGACGGGAAGAACGTGCCAACAATCTGCGTCTCCTCCTCGTCCCACCAGTTCATCGATCCGAGTCCGGCGGTCGACAACGGGTCAAAAACCAGCTCTCCTGTTTCCGTGTCGAAGCTGTAGAGCAGGATGCCTCGCGAGCTCGCCGCGAACGTAACCCCGACGACCACGGAAGAACCATCGCTTCGGAAGAGGGCACCCGTGGACTGTGCCCTGGCTCCCGGACCGAACTGGTCCAACGAAACCCCCAGCGGCGTCGACCACAGAAGCTCATGCGAGGAGGCATCCCAGAACTCGACCGAACCGCCGGAATCGACGCTCACGTATCCGGTGCCGGCCGGGTTCCACACGACACCGCCGCTGTCCTCGACACCTCGGTGCTCGAGCGCCGGTTCTGCCGGATCGCTCACATCCCAGATCTCGATCGCCCGCGGCGCCGTTGCCCCACAATCGAATGCACCTTGTGCGTCACTCGTGAAGGCGATCCGCTTTCGGTCGGGCGCAATGTCGATGGATTGACAGGGCCGACTAGGAATCACGCCGACCTCCACTCCTGCGGTCACGTCGTAGAGCCGGATGCCCTCGCGATCGAGTGCGGAGTACGCAAGCAGCATCCCATCGACAGAAAGGTCGAACCGGGCGAACTCCACTTCGACCCGCCGATGGAGCGCCCTTGCGTCGACGTCCCAGACATCGACGGCGTTGGCGCTCGACACTGCGATCAGTCGACCATCGGCGGACATCGCCGACGGGCCCGCGTAGTCGGCGAGCGAGTCGGACAATGTCGCCTGCCGGCCGTCGACCGACGTCAACACCCGTTGGATGGCGCCGGCGCTCAGATGCGACCGGTCGGTGTTGTACGCCTCGACAGCGAGGAGGGCGGCCAGCGGAGCATTCGTGTCGACTTCGGCGACAGCCTGGGCCCGCATCCGCTCGACGTCGGCCAGCACGGCCACCTCCTCGGCGATCGTGCGTTGCTCCTCCGCGACCTCCGTCTGGTCCTGAGCGATGGCCGCCTGCTCCTCGGCGAGATCCGCAGCATCCGATGCCCGCCCCTGCTGCCAGATCGCCAGACCCGCAGCGATCGCCGCGACCACGAACGCTCCCGCGGCCATCGACGCCAATCGTCGAAAGCGAACCGCCCGCGTGCGTTCCGCCTCGAGCTCGGCCCGGCCGGCTGCTTCGGACACCGCCAGGAAGCGCTGCTCATCACCGGTCAGGGGAACCGGCGGGTCATCGAGCCATCCGCTGTAGTTGGCCAACCGGGACCCTGCGAGCAGCAGACCCGGGTCCTCGCCGGCAGCCGTCCACTCGTTGGTTGCTTCCGCGAGCCGACGCTGCGCCCGCACGGCGGATCGGGCCTCGTCGATCCAACCTTTCAAGGTCGTCCATCGGGTGAGCAGCGCTTCATGCGCGATCTCGGCAGTCGGAGCGCGGGTCGAGGGGTCCTGATCGAATGTGAGCAGTCGGTGATCGCCGAAGAGGTCGAGGATCTGCGTCGCCTTCCCGCCACCGGCGTCGTGCAATTCCCGGGTCGATGCACGCCGCCGGGTGTCTGCAGCGCCCTCCTTCACCGTCACGAGCCGGAGAAAGACATTGCGAGCCGCCGCCTGCCCACCAACCTCCAATTCGGAGAGCAGCGAATCGGCCCGCCGAGCGAGCGCGCCGCCGACGCCGCCCACCGCCGCATAGGCATCGGCGCCAATGACCCCGTGCTCCCGACGATCGAACAATTCGGTCAGCGCATGTTGGAGTAGCGGCAACGCCGCCGGCTGCCCGGTCATGTCTGCCGTGATCTGCGCCACCACCCCGGGAGCGAACTCCACCCCCTCGGCTGCCGCCGGACGGGTGATGGCCCGCTCAAACTCCTCCGGGCTCATCGGCGTGATGACCTCGGTCCCCAATCGAAGCGGGTCCCCCAGCGCGGCATAGCGCAACGGCCGGTCGTAGAAGTCGGCGCGGAGGGTGGCAACGATCTTCACCCCGGAGTGCTTGTCGGCGACCACGTCCGCCAGCGCTGCGATGAACGCATCGGCGTCGTTCGACTGCGTGAACAGTTCCTCGAACTGATCGACGACCACCAGGATCTGGCTGCTCGGGTCCGGGCTGATCCGCTCTGCGCACAGAGAGATGCCGTCCGTCTGCAACCGCTCGGCCAACGCCTGCGGCGGATTGACCGCGATGCGGAGGAGCGCATCGGCAAGGGACTGAAAGGCGCTGCGGCCCGGCGACATCGTGACGATGAACCAGCGATCCGATCCGGCAGCAGCACCGTTGCGCAGCGCCGGCACGACTCCGGCACGCACCACGCTCGACTTGCCGGAACCGCTCGGCCCAACGACGGCCACGAAGCGTCCCTGCGGGCCAGCGTGCCCGATGCGGCTCACCAATCGCTCGATCAACCGCTCGCGACCATGAAACCGGCCCGCATCGTCTTCGCCGAATGCCCGGAGACCCTGATAGGGGTTGACCGCCTCGACGGACGACGTCCTACGGGCCGATCCTTCGCTGACCGCCTCGAGCACTTCGTCGACAAACCCGAGGAAGCCCGCTTCGCCCGTCGAGCTCACCGCATGACGCTCGATCAGCGCCACGAGCCTCGCGTCCATTGCGAACGGTTCGCCGACGGAATCGACGGTGTGGCGCAACAGCAGCCCACAGAGTTCCGCGAAGCGGCAATGATCGGCCCGCACCTCGTCATCGACGCCGTCGTTGCGGAGGTCGATCGTCGAAGCCGGCCCAAAGTTGCTGAGGTACGCATTCCTGTCGGCGTCCACCATCACCGAATCCGCAGAGACGTCACCATGCGCAACGCCCCGCCGGTGAGCGGACACGATCGCGCCGCTGATCTGACGGAGCATCGCCAGCGCCTCGTCAACCTGCAGTGGCTCGGTGTCAAGAACGGCCTGAAGGGTGCCGTGCTCGAACAGCCGGGTGACGAGATACGCAGAGTCCGGTTCGCGCCAGAAGTCGAAGACCGGCACGATCTGTGGGTCGTCGAGCTGTGCGATGAGTTGCGCGTCCGCCTCGAAACGACGGATGAAGTCGGCGTCGTTGGCGAGCTCCGCGCCGATCACCCGAATCTCGACCTCGCGGCCAACCGCCGGCTGATAGGCGCGGTACACATCGTCGCTCGGCGACGATCGCACGTGCTCACGAAGCTCGTAGCCGCGCACGGACAACGCCAGTACACCCGGCGCTCCATCCGCTTCCCGGCGAGGTCGAAGCTGCGGATCGTCGAGCAGAATCTGTTCCTCCAAGCGGGTGAGCTCCACCGATGGTTCGAGGCCCTGCTCCTCGATCAGTCGTGCCTTCGTCGCCGAGAACACCCGGAGGGCGTCCGACTGACGACCCGAGAAGTGGAGCGCACGCATCAGCTGGCCGACCAGCCGCTGGCGACTCGGATTCTCCCGAACCAAACCCTCGAGCGATGCCACCAGGTCCCGGGCATGGCCGAGCGCAAGCTCGGCCTCAACCCGATCCTCCACCGCCTCCAGCCGCATCGACTCCAATCGAGCGATCTCCGCCATCGCAAAGTCGTCGTAGGCGAACGACTCGTACGCCCGCCCACACCACAACCCCAGCGCCTCGGCCAGCAGCTCGGCGGACTGCTGAGGGTCGGTACCGAGAAGATCACGTCCGCGCCGGGCCAGGCGCTCGAACCGTCGAACATCGACCGCATCGTCGTCGACGACGAGCCGGTAGCCGGGGTGTTGCGTGACCAGAACCGAGCCATCGGTGCGCTTCTCCCGCTCCGGGTCGAGGATCCCGCGGAGCCGGGAGATCACGACCCAAAGAGCGTTCTGCGGGTCGCGTCCCGGGTCGTCACCCCAGAGTTCGTCGATGATGCGGTCGGTCGAGACAACCTGATTGGCGTTGATCAACAGGAGGGCGAGCAACATCTGCGGGCGCCGCCCGAGTGGAATCTCCTCGCCATCCCGCAAAACCTGCACCGGACCGAGCACCCGGTATTGCATGCGCCCACCCCCGCTCACAATCGCCGCCGTCACCGTAGGTCCCTGCCGCTCATCGTGTCCATGCCAGCAAACTCGTCGCTACGACGCCCAGCGCCCGCAATGACGGGCGACGCCGGCCACCGCTGCCTTCCGGTGTCGCACTCATCTCTTCCGCCCATTGCCCTCGTCCCCGTGTTGCTTGAATGAAATCAGCCTCGTCTGCGGCACTTACGCCTGACTTACGGCGCGCAAGCAGCCGCAGAAAGCCCGCAGAGGAGCCCGCTCGCCGACAACGGCGAGCGACGCCCCTAAAACGTTGCAGCGCGCGG
>CALBVR010000020.1 GCA_937969565.1 uncultured Acidimicrobiales bacterium
AGGGGACTGAAGTCGATACGGACGAAGCCTCCGAGCCGGAGGCGATCGACCCCGAGCCCACCGACCCAGACGACGCTCCGTCCGCCCAAACCGACGCTGAAGCTCGCGCTCCAGAGCCAATTCCGATCCTCGACGACTTCGGGCCGTCGCCGGTCCAGGACGCCGCCCCGTCGGAGAGTGCGAAGACAGAGCCCCTGCCCGACAGTGACGGGCCGAAGGTTCCCACCAACAAGACCACGACCCGCGCACAGCAGGCGGCGCCCTCGGCCGACATTCTCTACGCCGTGCCGGCGAGGGCCGAGCAGCCCGTGCTCGAACCCGGCGAGACCGAGGCCACCAGCGGAGCGAAGAAGGCCCTGCGAACAGTGCTTGGGTACGTGCCGCTGATCGGTATCGGCCTCGCCGGGACTCGACAGCGGGATCCGCATGATGTCGTGCTCGCCTTCGACGCCGACGGCACCCGGGTGTTCACGACGAGCGCCCGGAACCCGGCGGTGCCGAGGGAAGAGGTGGTGCGGATCGCCAACGCCGACGCCACGCCGGAGCTCGTGTCCGGAAGCCGGTCCGGCCTCGTCGTCTCGGTCGCCCACATGACCTTCACCGTCGGTCCGATCTACGCCGACGGGTTGCGGGCGTTCCTCGCACTCGACGACCGCACTGCCGACATGGCGCCCGTCCGCAACGCATGGACAGCGGTTGCGCAGGAGTTCGAGAATCAGTTCCGGATCCCGGCGGACTTGAACTTTCCGGTCGAGAACCGCTCGCGCTCGACAATCCAGTGCCAACGGCTCCTCCCGAATCAATGGGTCGCGCTCGCGGTGCCCGGACGTGCAGCACCACGCCCCGACTCCGACGACCCGAAGGGCAACTTCGTGATCGCCTTCACCGACGAGGGCCCGTGGCTGTTCGAAGCGAGCGGCGGCAACCCGGCACTCCCCCGTGTGCCGATCGGCCTGATCGACGATGCCTCGCCCATCAGTTTCGGCCCCCATGAACGAGAGGGAGGCGTGCTCGCCTTCAACGGACGGTCCTTCCTCATCCCCATCGCCTACGCCGACAGCGTCCGACACCTCATCGTCGAGATGTCTCAGACCGACGCCGGGCAAGGTTGATCGTCAGGCTCGGAGGCAGTCATGCGAGACTCGTGCGTGTGACCGATCGAATCGCCAACTCCTCGACCTCCACCAGCGACGCCGAGCAACGGATGCCCGTGGTGACCGTTGCAGGCGATGCGACCGAACGCGGGCGCCAACACGGCGAAGCCCTGCGGGAGTTCATCGCCGGCTGCATCACGATCTACGACGAGACCTTCAAACTCCCCGATGCCGAGGTCGCCCAGCGCGCCGGCCACTTCGAAGCCGTGACCCGGTCGTGGAATCCAACGCTTGCGGCCGAGATCGATGCGATCGCCGAGGGCTCCGGGCATCCGCACCACTGGATCTGGGCGCTCAACGCCCGTAGCGAGATCATGTCGTACACCGGGATCGAGGCGTCCGAGTGCACTTCGGTCTGGTCGCCGACAACGAACATCCTCGCTCAGAACTGGGACTGGATGGCCAGCCTCGAGCCGATCACGTTCGTGCTCGACGCAACACATGAGGACGGCCACCACGTCGTCACCATCACAGAGCCGGGAATCGTCGGCAAGGTCGGAATGTCGAGTGCAGGCACCGCCGTGGGTCTCAACTTTCTTCTCTCGCCCGAGCCGCTCGATGGCGTGCCCGTGCACGTGCTCCTTCGATCACTACTCGACGCTCGTTCGAACGACGAGGTCGAGCAGATCCTCCACACGGTCGGCGCCGGCCGCTCGGCCCATGTCTTCCTCGCCGACGCTTCTGGGCGCGGTTCGAGCATCGAGTACACGGGCACCGAGACGTGGCGACGAGACTCGAGCACCGATCCGCTCCTTCACACGAACCACTTCGTCAACGGCGGCGCCGCGTGTGCACGGCTTCCGCAGGGAGCGAACGCGGACAACAGTGAGGCCCGATTCGACCGCTCGAAGGAGTACGTCTCCGAACACGGCGTGGACAGCGAAGCGACGGTGCGGAGCCTGCTCGATGATCGGGGCAACGACGAGTTCCCGATCTGTCGACCGTGGGCCGAGTCTCCGACCCTCCCGGGCGTCGAAACCGGCACGGTCTGCGCCATCGTGATGCGCCTTGCCGACAGCGAGATCGACATCCGCCTCGGCCCGGACCCGGCGGGTTCCTGGCAGACGCACCGCGTGTAACGAGCGCCGTCAGTTAGTGATCAACGTTCCCAAACCCAATCAAGCTCGAGGGCCCACCCGTTCACAACTCGGCGCTTGAGCGGTTTCGCAGCGCCTCGGACCAGGTGACCCGGGTGCCGCTGCGCAGGAGCGAGTAGCGGTAGATGGCACCGGCGAGGCGAACCATCACCACGATCGAGACGGCGAGGATCGCCAGCGAGAGCACGACCTGCCAGGCCGGCATGTCGGTCATCGCCATGCGATACGGCAGCAGCACCGGCGAGGTGAAAGGCACGAACGACCCGATGGTGACCGCCGGGTTCTCGGGGAACGAGAAGCTGGTGGCGCCAATGAAGTAGCCAGCGATGAGCGGCAGCATCACGGGCAGCTGGGCGCTCTGGGCATCCTCGATGCGGCTGACCATCGAGCCGACGGCGGCGAACGCCGTGGCGTAGAAGCCGAACCCGAGCACGAACGTGATGACCAACACTGGCACCGCACCCCACACACCGCTCGGGATCTCGACCTCGTCGACGATCGAGAGGGCAACCACCAATCCGAGGACGAAGATGAGCATCTGGGCGAAGGCGAGCAGCCCGAGTCCGAGGAGCTTGCCCGAAAGCAGCGTCGACGGCCGCACGTGGGAAAGCAGGACCTCAATGACCTTGGACGACTTCTCCTCGATGACGCCCATCATCATGAACGAGCCCCAGGTCTGGATGAGGATGAACGTGGCTGCGCCGGCCACACCAGCGGCCGCGATCCGGACGAGGAACTGGTCGTCGCCTCCGTCGAGCCGGACCTCTTCAATGTCCACCGGGGCGAAGAGGCCGCCAACGTCGGCAGGCGTGATGCCGAGGGCCGCCGCCCGGTCGCCGAACGCCACCTGCTGGGCGACGTCGCGGATGTAGCCGTCGAGCGTCTGGTCGGGCAGGCCCTCCCAGGTGAGCGTCGAGCCGGAGAAGAGAACGTCGATGTCGCCTTCTTCCAGCGCGAGCTCGCCGTTGTCGGACGTGATGGTGGTCGGGTCGAGATCGTCGTTGCCGACCTCGATTGCGGCGGCGAACGCGATGCCGTCGCCCTCGAGTCCGATGGTGACCTCTCGGGCCTCGTCATCACCACCGAGCACGCTGAGGAGGACGGCGACGGCGATCACGCCGACGAAGAGGATGCCGGTGATGGACAGAAAGCCCTTCGACCGACCGCGGGTGACGAGTTCTCGTTTCGCAATGGTCCAGATCATGACGGCACCTCCGTTTCGCTCCGGGCACCGGCGGCGTCTACCAACTGGACGAACACCTCGTCGAGGCCGGGAGGTTCGACGCCGACTTCAGCGACGACTCCTGCCGCTGCCGCGTGGGCGATGTTGGCGCCAACGTCGGCGGTTGCGGCGAGTTCGACCTCGGCATGCGTGGGGCTCTGTTCGAGCACGGCGCCTTCGAGGGGT
>CALBVR010000021.1 GCA_937969565.1 uncultured Acidimicrobiales bacterium
TCGAACGAGACGGCTTCGTGCTCGCCCCGCGGTTGACCGCACACCCCGAGTTCGTCCTCGATCCACAGCGGTGGTTCGACGAGCGATTGCGATTCGCTGTGATGGACCGGAGCGACAGCGAAGGAATGGGCCGCGATGACCCCGGTGCGTTCTTCCCCGAACGCACCATGGAGGACAAGAACGTCAACGATGGCGCTGAAGTGGTGCTGATCGGCGACCGATCGACGGTTTGGTTCTCCGGCGCCGACCAGGTCCCAGCGACACTGCTCCCCTCGGCTGGATCTGCCCGCGGCGCAGTTGCCGAAGTGCTGGCCGGAGCTCGGGCTGGCGAGGAGCTCGGCGAAGACGAGATCGTGACGCTCTTCGAGGCTCGGGGGCCGGAGGTCGCCGCCGTCGCGAACCTGGCCGACGAGTTGCGCGCCCAGGTGAACGGCGACGTCGTCACCTACGTGGCCAATCGAAACATCAACTACACCAACGTGTGCACTTTCAAGTGCCAGTTCTGCGGCTTCTCGAAGGGCCCGCTCTCGCTCAACCTGCGAGGTGCCCCATACCTGCTGACCCTGGACGACATGGCCGAGCGAGTCGTCGAAGCTGCGGAGCTCGGTGCCACCGAGGTGTGTCTGCAGGGCGGTATTCACCCCGACTTCGACGGCGACTACTACCTGGACGTCATCAAGGCCGTGCACGCCGCTGCTCCCGACATCCACATCCATGGATTCACGGCGCTCGAAGTGACGGAGGGAGCGAAACGGCTCGACGAGCCGCTCGAGCACTACCTCGCACGACTGCGCGACGCCGGCCTGAAGTCGCTGCCCGGCACGGCAGCGGAGATCCTCGACGACGAGATCCGTGCGATTCTCTGCCCCGACAAGGTCAACACCGAGGAATGGCTCGAGGCGCACCGCCTTGCCCATCGGGTCGGCCTGACATCCAACGTGACCATCATGTTCGGCGCCGTGGAGCAGCCGGTGCACTGGGCCCGCCACATCATCCGAACACGATCGCTGCAGAAGGAGACCGGCGGATTCACCGAGTTCGTGACGCTGCCGTTCGTCCACATGGCATCGCCGATCTACCTGCGAAAGCGGGCTCGTCGGGGACCGACC
This sequence comes from uncultured Acidimicrobiales bacterium, assembly GCA_937969565.1. Classification (GTDB taxonomy): domain Bacteria; phylum Actinomycetota; class Acidimicrobiia; order Acidimicrobiales; family SHLQ01; genus SHLQ01. The sequence goes on from CALBVR010000021.1 coordinate 1,110, forward strand.
TTCCGGGAGACGCTGCTCATGCACTCCGTCGCTCGCATCGCCTATCACGGGTGGATCGACAACGTGCAGGCGTCCTGGCCGAAGATCGGACTCAACGGGGTGACCCAGCTGCTCCACGCCGGTGTGAACGACCTCGGCGGCACGCTCATGGACGAGAACATCAGCCGGGCCGCCGGAGCCTCCCACGGAACCGAACTGGGTCCGGAGGACTTCGCCGAGGCGATTGCGCCGCTTGGACGTCGGTTGGTGCAGCGCAACACGCGCTACGAACCCGTCGCTCCATTGGTGGCCGGGTAGCGGCAGGACGCTCGGCTACATTCGCGGGGTGGACAAACTCCCCCGTTATCGCACTGGAAAGCCGGCGCTCGACCAGCGAATCGCCGACCTCATCGACGAGGCGGCGCTGACTGCCGACACCGATCTCACCTTCGAAATGGTGGTCTCGGCGTTGCGGCTCGGCCTCGAGGATGTCGATCGGGCTGACCTCAAGCTGGTCAACGCTGCGCTGAAGGAGCTTCGCTACGCGTTCCACGTGTTCGCCCCCTACCGGGGCGTTCCGAAGTGCACGATCTTCGGTTCGGCGCGCATCAAGCCCGGTGATCCCGCCTACGAGTGTGCGAAACAGTTCGGCGCCGAGATGGCGGAGCGGGATTGGATGGTCATGACTGGTGCTGGTCCGGGGATCATGGCTGCTGGGCTGGAGGGAGCCGGCGCCGAGAACTCGTTTGGCATCAACATCATGTTGCCGTTCGAAGCGAGCGCGAACGAGGTGATCGCCGACGATCCGAAGCTCATCAACTTCCGGTACTTCTTCACCCGGAAGGTGACGTTCATGAAGGAATCGCAGGGATATGCGATTCTCCCGGGCGGCTTCGGCACGATGGACGAGGCGTTCGAACTGCTCACACTCATGCAGACCGGCAAGACGTTCCTGGCACCGGTCGTTCTGCTCGACCCGGTCGGATCAACCTACTGGGAGCGGTGGCGGCAGTTCGTGGTCGACGAACTCCTTGGGGATGGCCTGATCAGCGAGGCCGACATGGGGCTGATCCACATCACGAACAACGTCACCGACGCGGCCGACGAAATCTCCCGCTTCTATCGCAACTATCACTCCAGCAGAGCGGTCGGGCAACGGCTGGTCATGCGAATGCAGAACGAGCTGTCCGACGATGTCATCGCCACACTCAACGACGAGTTCGGCGACATCATCGAAGAGGGCCAGATCGAACGGATCGACGCAACCGATTCGGAGATCCGGGACGACGATCACATCGACCTGCACCGGATCGCCTTCCGTTTCAACCGCCACGGTTACGCCCGGTTGCGACTCCTCGTCGACGCCATCAATGCCTGATCAGAGGGTGTTCTGATCGCTCAGGATGTGGGCTGCCTTCTCCACGGCTCGACGGGCCTTGCCGATGCGCTTGTCGTCGACCGGCGGCTCGCCGGTCTCCAGCGACTCGCGCAATGACTGCATGCCGAGGTCGGCCAGCTCCTCAGCGATCGATTCCAGCCGTTCCCGTAGGTGATCGAATTGCCCATCCATGATCCGGTCACGATAGCGTCTGACCTCCGATGACGACGTCTGTTTCCCCCCGTCCGGTGCCGTGGGTGTCCTTCGTGGCCGACGACGGCGACACGTGGCTCTTCGACCTGTCGTTCTTCAGCTCCAACTGGAATTGCATCTTCGGACACGGCTGCGCAGGTATCGAACATGAGATGGATGTGGAAGGCCATCGGGGCTGTTGCAGTTACGGTGCGCACTTCGCTGACGAGGCGGATCTGCAGCGGGTGATGACCATCGCTGCGGCGCTTCCCGAGAACCTGTGGCAGCATCATGCCCACCGCCCGGCTGACACCGACGACGTCGCGGTGCTCGCGGAGGCCTTGACCGAGGTCGACGCCGACGGGGACCGAACCACGTTGGTCGTGGACGGTGCGTGCGTGTTCCAGAATCGACCGGACTTCTCGATGGGCCCCGGGTGCGCGTTCCATGTCGCCGCGGAGGCGACGGGCATCGATCCACTCGAATGGAAGCCGGAGGTCTGCTGGCAGCTGCCCATCCGGGTCGAGCATCATGTCGATGACAACGGTGCCCACACGCACATGGTGCGCCAGTGGGAGCGACGCGATTGGGGCGAAGCCGGCGCCGACCTTGCGTGGTGGTGCTCAGAGGCTCCGGAGGCGTACTCCGGCGACCAGCATGTGGCCCGCTACCTGCGCGCAGAAATCGCCGCATTGGCGGGCGGCTCGGTGGCAGATGCCTTGATCGAACATGTGGAGACGGGACCCGACGGCGTGGCCGTCAGCTTGGGGCGCCGCAGCGACTAGTCGGCGGCAGCCTCGTCGTGCTCGACGTCATCTTCGTCGGGCTCGTCGGAGGACGACGACACCGTCTTCGTCTCCCACTCCTCGGCCAGATCGGCCCAGGCGTCGTGTTCAGGCTTGTGGTTGTCTTCGTCATCCTCACCCACCATGTCCTCGAAGAGATCCTCGAGATCGACGTCGTGGGAACGCTTGAGAGCACGAGCTTCCTCAAACCTGCGATGGCGACCCTTTTTCACAGCAATTCCTCCTGGGTGGCCGACGATACAAACGTCAATACTAGCCGTGAGGTGTGACGCATACCTACCGGGGAGGCGTCACCGCCACTCCGGAGCGCTGCTCGAGCACGAGGCCGCCGTCACCGTCGAACGCGAGGGCTGCTTCGCCGCTCATGAGGCGCCGAATCGGCTCGCCGGCCAGCTCGGCGCGCCAACCTTGGGAGAGTCGGGCTTCGGCGTCGCCGCGGACGAGCGCTTCGATGTCGGCTCGGGTGCCGAGAAGCGCCGGATCGAGTTCGAGCTCGCTCGCCAATTGGGCCACCCAGGCAGCCACGAGCGTGACCGCCGGACGCAGATCGGGACGAGACTCTCGGTTCTGCCGAGGTCGGCTGGGCGGCTTCGGAAGGTCTTTGCCTTCCTCAACGAGTCGCAGAATGGTCGCACCGTGCTCGCCGCGGGCCAGCCGGTCGTCGACACCGCGGACGGATCGGAGCTCGTCGACGTTGCTCGGTCGTCGTTGGGCCACGCCCACGAGGGCCAGATCGGAGAGGATGAACCGCACCGGCTGGTCGAGGTCGGCGGCGTACTGCTCTCGCCACGAGGCGAGCAGCCGGGCCGCACCGAGCGAGGGGCCCTTGAGCTGGCGGACGGCTTTGATCCGACGCCATGCCTCGTCGGGATCGCGTCGTCCTCGCGGCTGGCTCCGGAGCACCTCGAACTCCGTCTCGGCCCAGCCGAGACGGCCCCGTGACTCGAGGGTCTCCACGAGCTTGTCGCGGAGTTCGAGCAGATGGGCCACGTCGCTCGCGGCGTAGTCGAGTTGATCGATCGTGAGCGGTCGGTCGAGCCAGTTCGTGAGCCGAGACGTCTTTGGCAGCGAAATGTGAAGCATCCGGTCGTGCAACGCAGCCAACGACGGCGTGGACATACCGGTGAATCCCGCCGCAAGCTGAGTGTCGAAGATGACGCCGGGGACCGCGTCGGCCCAGTGCTCGAAGACCTCGAGATCCTGGCTGGCCGCATGCAGAACGGCGACGGCCGGGCTGGCGAAGAGATCTCGCATCGGAGCCGGGTCGACCACGAGCGGATCCACGAGAACCGTCTCTTCGCCGTTGTTGATCTGAATGAGTGCGACCCGAGGGAAGTAGCTGCGTTCTCGATGGAACTCGGTGTCGATGGCGTAGCGATCGCAGTGCAGTGAACGGTCGATGAACGCCCGAAAGGCATCGTCCGTGTCGACGAAGCGATAGCCGCCGTCGTCGGTCACTCGGCGCTTCCGGATTCGACGCTGCGGCCCGAGGCGACCCATCCCATGGTGCCGCCGGCGATGTTCACCGTGTCCCGGCCCTGGGCCGAGAGGAACTCGCAGGCCTGCATCGATCGTCCGCCGGCAGCGCAGATGATGTGCAGTGTGCCGTCGGGCAGTTCGCTGCTTCTGTCGGGAATTTGTGCGAGCGGAACGTGGATGACGCCGGGCACCCGAGCGTCTTCCCATTCGTCCGGTTCGCGTACGTCCACGAGGGTGACCCCTCCGGCTTCGAGTGCTTGGGCGAGTTCGTCGACCCCGATCTCCTGAATACTCATTCCGCCACAGTAACCCGGCCGGACAGCCAAGCCCGGGTTCGGGTCAGGCAAGCGAGGGCGCTGACGAGTCCGGCAGGTCGTCGGGGCGGTCGGCGTCGCGCCAAACGGCGGGTTCGGAGTCGACGAAATGGACGAGACGAAGGCCCTGGGCCAGCCGTCGCACAGACCGGACTCCGTTGGCTTCGGCCTCCAGGACGTGGCTCGTTGCCGTCCGGCTCCAGACCGATGGCAGCCAGGCGGTCCGGCCGTCGACGAGGGGCGCGGCACACTGCGCATCGCCGATGCAGGCAACGAGCCGGCCGACTGCCTCCGCGGTGATGTAGGGCAGGTCGCAGGGCAGGATCACGACGTGGGGAGCAGTCGACGCAGACAGCGCATCGGCGATGGCCGGGACGGGGCCGGCACCGGGAACCCGATCGGG
>CALBVR010000022.1 GCA_937969565.1 uncultured Acidimicrobiales bacterium
GACGGTGTGGACGGCCGAGCGCACCAACGCGTCAATCACGCGGCCTTCGCTGCCATCCTCGAACGCTTCCACCTCGATCTTGCCGCCGGTCGTCGCCGCGATCGCGCCGAGGTCGGCGACTCGGGGCACCGCGGTCTCGCCACCGGAGATCAGCGTGCGCCGGACGGCGTTTGCGACCATCGCCTCGTGGTTCGACACACTCAACCGAACCGACACGCCGGAACGCTGGTTGATCTGGTTGGACTGGCGGGCCTGCTGCGAGAGCTCCGCGACGATTTCGAGCATGAACTCCGGCACGCGCACGTCCATCACGTCGGCCGGTGGCAGCACGGCCTCCTGCAGGACGATGGTCATCTCGGTCTCGACATCGAGCGGATAGTGGGTGCGGATCTGCGAACCGAAGCGGTCCTTCAGCGGCGTGATGATGCGACCGCGGTTGGTGTAGTCCTCCGGGTTGGCGGAAGCGAAGAGCATCACGTCGAGCGGCAGGCGAACCTTGTAACCACGGATCTGGACGTCACGCTCCTCGAGGACGTTCAGCAGTCCCACCTGGATCCGCTCGGAGAGGTCCGGGAGTTCGTTGAGGGCGAAGATGCCGCGATTGGTCCGCGGCACGAGCCCGTAGTGCAGCGTCAGCTCATCGCTCAGGTAGCGACCTTCCGCCACCTTGATCGGGTCGACCTCACCGATGAGATCGGCGATCGACGTGTCTGGCGTGGCCAACTTCTCGCCGTAACGCGTGTCCCGGTGCACCCAATCGATCGGGGTGTCGTCGCCGTGCTCCTCGACCAGGCCGCGGGCATGGGCCGAGATCGGGTTGTACGGATCGTCGTTGATCTCCGACCCCTGCACGATCGGCATCCATTCGTCGAGCAGTTCCGTGAGGCCGCGGATCATGCGGGTCTTGGCCTGCCCCCGCTCCCCCAGGAAGATCACGTCGTGACCGGCCAGGAGCGCATTCTCCAGCTGCGGCAGGACCGTGTCCTCGTAGCCCAGCACCGTGGCCACGACCGGATCCCCGTTGCGGATGCGTTCGATGGCGTTCCGGCGCAGCTCCTCTGCCACCGGGACGGACGCCCATCCGCTCGACTTCAGCTCACCCAACGTGTTCGGTCTCGTCATGGGCCCTTGCTACCACAGACCCTTCTCCGGGTCCTGACGCATCGGCCATCCAAGCGCCGCTTCGGCAGAGCAACCCTTGCATCTGGTAAGACTCCGGGCGGCGGGACCATTTCCCGCGCTCATGACGGGAGAGAACCAATGCAAGACATGACACCGAACACCGCCCCCGGGTACCAACCCGCCTCGATCGGCAGCCGCTTCGTCGCGGTCCTCATCGACGGCGTGCTCGCAATCGCGATGGCCATCCCGCTCTTCATCGTCGCCGGCATCGGTGGTGTCATCAACGACGCGCTCGGCGCCCTCCTCTTCATCGTTGCCTACCTCGGGCTGCTTGCCGCAACGGTTTACGTGTTCATGTGGCAGCTCGGCGAGACCGGCCAGACGCCGGGCAAGCGGTCCCAGGGCGTCATCGTCCTCTCCACCGTGACCAATCAGCCCCTCGGCGGAATCATGGGTGTCGTCCGCTACTTCCTCGGAAGCATCATCAACATCTTCTGCTACGCCGACTTTCTTGCCGCCATCTTCAAGGGCGACAACCAGCGTCTCAGCGACGGCATCCTCAACGCTCAGGCCTATCAGGTGCAGCCCGGAAGCATCACCCCGATCTTCCCCGGCGGCAAGCCCTTCTAACGCTCCGACCGGTACATGGGTCGCGTTGATCTGGTAAGAACTCGCATCGGCGGGTTGGCAGTTCCCGCCCTCACGACGGGAGACAACCAATGCAAGACATGACACCGAACGCGCCCTCGGGCTACCAGCGGGCGCCCCTCGGCATCCGGTTCGTCGCCTTCCTGATCGACTTCGTGATCGCGATCGCCATCGCGATTCCGTTCTCGATCGTCGGCCTGATCCTCGGCTCGCCGTTGGACTCCCTGCTGTCCCTGGTCAGCACGGTCATCTCGCTGTACATCTTCGGTTGGGGTTCGGGTGCCACCGGCTTCACCCCGGGCAAGCGGGCGCAGGGGGCAATGCTGCTCTCGGCGACCACCAACCAACCGATCGGTGGCGGCATGGGCATCGCCCGCTACATCCTCGGCGGCATCCTGACGGCATTCTGCCTCATCGACATCATCGCGTTGGTCGCCTCGGGTCGTCGTATCACCGACCGGATCCTCGGCACGGACGTCTACCACGTACAGCCGGGCGAAATCATGCCGATCTTCCCGAACGGCAACCCCTTCTAGGTTCCACTGGCGGGTCGGGGCGCAGGCCGCCCCGACCCATCAAAGCCCGACCGGTACATTGCGGAGGTGCGCTTCGCCCCCGTGATCCTCGTCGGCTTCCTTGCGGTCGACCCATGGGGCTTCGACCGGTTCGGCCCACTGCGCTTCGCCCTGCTGTCCACACTCGGATTCGCCGTCGTGTGGTTCGGGCTCGTCCGCAGCCCCGCCGTGCCGCTGCCTCGAACCATTCGATTCGGCGCCACGCTCCTCAGCCTCGGGTTCGTCGTCTCGGCACTCTCCGCCGAGGACCGTTGGCACGCACTGGTCGGCACACCCGACCGCCACCTGGGTCTCCTCACCTGGCTGCTGTTCGCAGGCCTGTTCGTGGTGGCCGCCCGGCATGTCCACCAATCGCCGGCCGCAACCACGGCCCTGCTGCGGACGATCACCGTGGCGACGCTCGGCGTCGGCCTGTACTCGATCGCCGAGATCCTGGAAGTCGGAACACTCGACCAGGACTTCGCCAACGACCGCATCGGTGGGCCATGGGGCCAGCCTGCGTTTCTCGGCGCCGCCATGACCCTCGGCATCCCGCTCTCGATCGCGCACGCCCGCGAAGAAGTGGGTGTGGCCCGCGTGCTGTCCACCGTGGCCGCCAGCGTCGGCGTGATCGCCTTGTTGAGCTCGCAGTCCCGCGCTGCGTGGGTTGGCCTGGGGCTCGTGGCGATCGCGCTCCTCGTGCTCCGATGGCCAGAGTTCCGCGCTGCGCTCGGGCCACGGCGCGCCAGCATCGCCGCCGGTGTCGGTGTCGGCGTCGTGTTGATGGTCGCCATCTTCACCCCGGCGGGTGCACGGCTCTGGTCGCTGAGCGACATCACCGATGGTGTCGTCGCCGGCCGGGTCGACGAATGGCAGGTGGGTTTGCGGGCGCTTGCCGACTCGGGCACGTTCGGCGTGCTCGGTCATGGTCCGGAGAACTATCGGGTCGTCTTCGGTGAACACGTCGACCAGGCCTACGTGATGGACCACGGTCGGGACACCTTCACCGACCGCGCCCACAACACCGTGCTGGACGTCGCGCTGGCAGGCGGCCTGGTCGCGGCGACCGGGTGGCTGCTCGTCACGGGCACCATCGCCGTCCGCGCTGTCGAGCGTCTTCGCCGGGGCTCCTGGACCGACGCTGCGTTCAGCGCCGCGCTGCTCGCCTACCTGCTCAACGGCCTCTTCCTCTTTCCGCTCGCCGAGGCCGACCCGGTCTTCTGGATCGTCGCAGGGACGTTCCTTGCACGCACCATGCCGCGGCCGCCCACCGCCGGAGATGACTCGTCGCCGCCGTTGGTGGGTGCGGTTGCCGGCGGTCTCGCCCTCGCAACGGCGATTGCGATGGCAGCGGCCGGGGTTCTGGACGTTGCGGCCGATCATCGGATCCGATCGGCGGCCTCCACCGAGTCCGCGAACTCGGCGCTTGAACACGCCGACGCCGCTCGCCGGCTCCGACCGGACTCGATTCGCTACCACTTCGCGGCGGCGAGAATCGCCGCCTCCCAGCCCAATGGCGCAGGCGTCGACGGTGCGCTCGAGCGGCTCGCCGACGGACTGCGGTGGTCGGCCGCAGACCCGGCGCTGCGCCACGAGGAGACGCTCGTCCTCATCAACGAGGCGCGCCGCACCGTCGAGCCAGACGACGTGACCGCCGCACTGCTTCCCCTGACGGAACTGGATCGGCGTGATCCCAACCATCCGGAAGGCCAGCAGCGCTATGGCATCGCGCTTGCGCTCGATGGTCAGACGGCGTTGGCGATCGAACAGTTCGAGCACGCCGCGTACATGACGCCAACCCGGCCCGAAGCGCTCCTCAACCTCGCGTTCGTGCACCTCGGCAATGACGACCTCGCGGCTGCAGAGGCTGCGGTCAGGCGGGCGTGGCGCATTGCACCAGACGACGATCGGGTGCGTCGGCTCGTGGCGGAGCTGGACATCGACGTGCCGAGCTCCAGCTGATCAGCGCTCGATCTGTACGTCGCGCCAGAAGCCGATCCGGTCGGTGACGAGCCGACGCGCGAGCGGCCACGGCGTGGCGTAGCGGAAGGCGGCATCGAGTGCCGTGTCGTCCTCGCCGTCGACGTGAAAGTAGCTGGCCTGCCCCTTCCAGAAGCACCGGGTTCGGGTCGGGCTCTCGGCCAGCAGCGCCATGTTCACATCAGCGATCGGGAAATAGCTGATGCCCTCGACGACCTTCACGTCGTCGCTCTCGGCGATCACGACATCATTGAACACGGCTCTGGTCATCGTCTGTGCAACCCTTTTGTTCACGACGAACATTCCCGATGGATCTCTCGGGTGTCCTCCCCACTGACAGGTGCAGTCGGTTCCCGCACCATGACACACGAGCGCCCGTGCAGAGAATCGAGACAACCATGCAGATCGAACCCACTCCCACCCCGACCGGCGGCAACCGAACCAATCAGGTCGTCGCCGTGCTCGTCGCCCTCATCGTCCTCGCCGCCGGCGTCGCCGGTTGGTGGGTCGGCAAGGAGCGTTCCGAGGCTGCGCAGGTCTCCACAGACGGCCCCGTCGTCGAAGCCGAAGCCGATGCGGAACCGGCGCCGACCACCGAGGCCGAGTCCGGCGAGGCGGAGCCCAACCGGGCCGACCCCGCCGAAGAGGTCGAACTCGAGACGGCCACGGCGATCCCCGGTGCTCCCCTCGTCTTCACCGATCTGTCCGATGCTGATGCGCCCGGCGGGTACAACGTCTGGCAGAACGGCCGGAGCAACGGCCTCTACTACGTCCTCTCGACGGCTCCCGGCGTCACCTGGGAGTCCCAGCAGACCGAATGCGGAGGTGAGTGCTACGAACCGATCCGCAACGACACCCTCTACACCTTCGATGGCTCCGACTGGAATCGCTCGGAACTCGGAGATCGGTTCGTGACCGAACTGTCGTCGAGCTCCGACGACCTGCTCTACACCGTGAGCACCGGTTCACCCGCCGGCGCGCGCATCGAGCTGGGTACCTCCGCGGACACCGGCGAAAGCTGGACCTGGACGGCGCTGGACGTGAGCGCCCAGCCTGGTGCCGACGACGGAAGCTCCCGCGTGCTCATCGCCGAGGACGACGGCGCATTCCTCGCCGCCGTCCACACACCCGCCCAGATCGACTGGGAGGAAGCCGCGGCGTTGGCCCGTTCCGCTGGCATCGACATCACCGCCGACCAGATCTGGGGTGTCACGACCGAAGGCATCGAGTACGCCCTGCCCACCATCGAGACCGATGGCCCCGATTGCGCCGCGCTGGACGTCGAGTTCCACGAAGCGAACAGCCCGACCACGGAATATCCGTTCCAGGACGTCGAGGAACTGACGGACGAGCAGCAGGCCGAACTCGACGCCTGGTACCTCAAGGAGCAGGAGGCCTGGGCGGCACTCGAGCTCGCTTCGGCCGACCACATGGCCGGTATCGAAGGCTGCGAAACGTATGCGACCTGTCTGTCCGAGAGCATCACCATCCGCAACGACATCGCCGCCAACGAAGCGACCATGTGGGACGAGCTCGGCTTCGGACCGGACATCGACTGGGAGACGATCACCGAGGAGGAGTCCGCTGCACTCGACGCCGCCTGGGCGAAGCAGTGGGAGCCGTACGACACGTGGTTCCAGACCTCGGGATGCGCAGACGTTCTCGGCTGGGACGAAGGCGAAAACGTCGAGTGGGCGACATGGGACGAACTCGGCGTGACCACGCCGGCGTCCTGGGAGGGTTCGCTCCATGCGCACCGCGTGGTCGATGGCGTCGCCGTCGATCTCGGCCCGATCACCGATGCATCGCCCGGCTGGCTCGTGTCCCTCGAGGCAACCACCGACGGCTGGGAACTCTGGCTCGACGGCGGCACCATCGAGTCGAACCTGCGCCAGCTGCAGTCGGTCGACGGAACCGACTGGACCGTCGTTTCCGAGAACAACGGCTGGGACGCCGTCAGCTTCTGGGACGCCGCAACCGACGCCGACGGCAACGAATGGCACGTGCAGTGGGGAGAAGACGCGAACGGTCGCCTCGTTCGGACCGGACCTGACGGCCGTGCCCAGTCGCTCTCGCTCGACAACCTTGCCGGCACCGCCGACCTCGACCTCGACGGCTACAACTTCGACAACGTTCGCACCGGTGACTACGGCACGATCGTGTGGGCATCCCGCTGGTCGGGCGAGGACTACAACGTCGACACCGTCGTGTTCTTCACCAGCGATGGCGTCGAATGGGGCCCCACGACGCTCGATGGCACCTATCTGGTCGACGCGATCGTCGGCGAAGACGAGATCCTCGTCTTCGGCGAGCAGCCGGCGCTGGTCAACACCGGTTCTCCCCAGCCCGTGTTCGTCGCAACGGCAGGTTGACCGTCCGAGTTCCGAAGAACGAGTTCACAACCTGTTCACCACTTGTTCGGAATCCGGTGCGGCACTCGCTTAGTTTCAGTTGGCATGAACCTGACAAAGAACAAGCCGCTCCTCGCCGGCATCGGTGTGGTCCTCCTCGGGATCCTCGGCTGGCTCGCCTTCGGATTCTTCGGAATCCAGGCCGCATTCATCGACAACGAGGTCGACGAAGGCGGCCCCGTCTTCACCGCATCCGTCGCCGAACAGGACGAGGTGGCCGCCACCGAGGAGTTCCAGGAAGCGATGGAGGAAGCGCAGGAGAACCTGACCGAGACCGACGAGCCGGTCGAAGAGATGGAAGACGACATGCCCGGCGAGATCGTCACGATCTACAGCGGCAGCTTCGAGGGCAACTCGCGGTACGACATCACCGGGGTCGCGGACGTGCTGAACGACGGATCCGAACAGCGCTTCCTCCGCTTCGAGAACTTCGAGTCGGACAACGGCCCCGACCTCAAGGTCTACCTGCGAGCCGAGAACGGCGATTTCGTGAGCCTCGGCGACCTGAAGGGCAACATCGGCGACCAGAACTACGAGATCCCCACCGACGTGGACCTCAGCGTCTTCAACACCGTCGACATCTGGTGTGAGCGCTTCGGTGTCGGCTTCGGCACGGCGCCCCTCGCCGCAACGTGACCCGACTCCGGGGTCGCAGCACGTAGCCTCGGACCGTGGTCACGACAAACGACTTCAACCAACCCGTCGGTGACGACATTGCAGGCTGGAGCCCACCCGAACCGGTGGAGCCAACCACGCTTGAAGGTCGTCATCTTCGTTTGGAGCCGCTGCAGCGGACCCGCCACGCCATTCCCCTGTTTCACGCCTACCGGGCCGGCGATGCGGCGCTGTGGACGTACATGCCATGGGGTCCCTTCGTGGATGCCGCGGAACTCGGCCAGCTGTGCGACCGCTTGAACGCACTGCCCGACTGGGTGCCGTATGCGGTGGTCGTGGACGGTGACCCGGTCGGCATGTGCTGCTATCTGCGCATGGATGCACCCGGCGGCGTGATCGAAATCGGTGGCATCGCCTGGGCACCGGCACTGCAGCGCACCACGGCGTCGACCGAAGCGATCGTCCTGCTGATCGAGCAGGCATTCGAGCTCGGCTACCGACGAGTCGAGTGGAAGTGCGACGACCTCAACGCAGCGTCCCGGGCCGCGGCGGAACGGTTCGGCTTCACGTACGAGGGCACCTTCCGGAAGGCCACGCACTACAAGGGCCGGAACCGGGACACCGCGTGGTTTGCGATCGTCGACGACGATTGGCCCCGTCTCCGAACCCGATTCGCCACCTGGATGGATCCGGCCAACTTCGACGAGGAGGGTCGCCAGCGGCGCAGCCTCGGCGACCTGCTCGTCGGCCGCAAGTGACCGACCGCCCCGGCGCCCCGCAACTCCGCACCGCCAACAGTTGGCGGGCCGCCGATGTGGCCGACCCGTCAACGTGGACCACGCCGCTGCCGACCGAGCTGCTGGCGGAACTCCTGGAGCAGACCGAACGGTTCGCCGACCTCGCGATCGCCGACGTGCCCGTGCTGCACCCCGACGATGTGCCACTGCCCTCAGTCGCAGCGCTGGTCGATGCGCTTCGGAACCAGCTCACGGCGGGACGAGGCTTCCATCTCCTCTCAGGTCTTCCTGTGCAGGACCTCACGCCGGGACACGCAGCCGCAGCGTTCGTTGCACTCGGGGCCCATCTCGGAAGCCTCCGGTCCCAGAACGCGGCCGGCGACCTGCTCGGCAACGTGCGAGACACCGGGGCCGCATCCGACGACCCGACCGTGCGCATCTACCAGACGTCGGAACGGCAGACCTTCCACACCGACTCCGCCGACGTGGTCGGGCTCTTGTGCCTGCAGGATGGGCTCGAAGGCGGTGACTCGTTGCTCGTCAGCGCCGCGGCCATCCACAACGAGATGCTCCGACGCGACCCGGCACTGGCCGCCGTCCTGTTCGAGCCGATCGCAACCGACCGTCGGGGGGAGGTGCCTGCCGGGGAGGATCCGTTCTTCCTGATCCCGGTGCTGAGCTGGCATGATCAGCACCTGACGGTCATGTACCAGCGCCAGTACATCGAATCGGCGCAACGATTCCCGAATGCTCCACGACTCACCGACCAGCAGGTCGCTGCACTCGATCTCTTTGACGACATCGCCAACGACCCCGCGTTTCACCTCGCGATGCGGCTCGCCCCCGGAGACATGCAGTTCGTGCACAACCACTCGATGCTCCACGACCGAACCGCGTTCGTGGACCGGCCGGACACACCCCGGCACCTCCTGCGCCTCTGGCTCAGCGTCCCCGGCGATCGGGCCCTGCCACCGGTGTTCGCCTCGAGGTTCGGGTCGACCACGATCGGCGACCGCGGCGGCATCGTCGTCGGGACTACGCGGTGATGGGCACGTCCAGGGGCTGACCGAGCAGCGTTGCGATGTGCTCGGGCGCAGCCGGCCGGCAGAGGTAGTACCCCTGCCCCATCGAACACCCGCGCTTGGTGAGCTCGAGCAGCTGGTCCAGCTCCTCGATACCCTCCGCCACCGTGTTCAGGCCGAACGCGTTCGCCAGGGTGATCGCCGCCTCGACGATGGCCGTGTCGTGCGCGGATACGCCGAGGCCGGCGACGAAACTCATGTCGATCTTCAGCGTCGTGATCGGGAGGCTCTTCAGCTGCTTCATGGAGGAATAGCCGGTACCGAAGTCGTCGAGCGCAAGCTGCACACCGAGCGTTCGCAGCCGCTCGAGGGTCCCGCGGGTGACCTCGATGTCCTCGAGGACCGAATGCTCGGTCACCTCGAGACAGATCCGCTTCGCCGGCACGCCGTGCTTGATCAGCGCAAACTCGACCTGGCTCGCCAGGTCCCGACTGACGAGCTGCGCCGGAGAGATGTTGATCCACATCTCCAGCTCGGGGTCGATGTCCTGCCACTCCGCGAGTTGGGCAATGGCCTTGTCCAGAACGACATCGCCGATCTCGACGACAAGGCCGCTCGCCTCCGCCGCGTCGATGAAGACGCCGGCCGGAAGCAGCCCTTTTTCCGGATGCTGCCAGCGCATGAGTGCCTCGGTCGCCTTGACCTTGCCGGTGACGAGATCGACTTCCGGCTGGAAGTGCAGGAGGATCTCGTCGCGTTCGATCGCCTGACGGAGTTCGAGCTCGGTTTCGTAGAGATCGAGGGAACCGGCACGCATCGAGTCGTCGTACACGACGACGCGCTTGCGCCCCTTCTCCTTCGCCCGCTGCATGGCGGCGTCCGCTTCACTGAACAGCGTGTCGGTGCCATGCGTCGAGTGCGCCACACCGATGCTGACGCTTCGGGCGAGGCTCATGCCGGCCACCTCGACCGACACGGCAAGCTCGCCGCACAGTCGACGTGCGATCTGGTCGGCGCCGTCGGTGGAGATGTCCCGCAGAAGGACGGCGAACCGGTCCCCCTGCAATCGGGCCACCGTGTCCACGGGCCGGACCGCCGTTCGGAGGCGTTCGGCCATCTCCCAGATGAATTGATCACCGGCGGCGTAGGACAGCCCGTCGTTGATGACGCTCATGTTGTCCACGTCGATCGCCAGCAGCGACACGGGTTCGTCGGGGTGGAGAGCGTCGAGTTCTTCCTGCAGACGCTGGCGGTTCGGAAGATCGGTGAGCATGTCGAAGTAGGCGAGATGGCGAACCGTCTTCTCCGCTTCGGTGCGACCCCAGAGCAGGGCGAACATCGTGGCGATGGCAGAGAGGGCACGGATCTCGTCGTCGGCCCACGGGCGCATTCCGAACTTGATGAGGCCGAGGGCGCCAACGGTCTCGGTTCCGTCCAGCAAGGGGACGCCGGCGAACGTCGCCGCCTGACCGGCCGCTTCCTCCACCCGCTTGTCGTAGTCCTCGTTGGCATTCGGATAGTCGATCAACGGCTCCTTGAAATGCTGGCTCGCCGCAAAGACCGGGTCCGCTTCGAACGGGACCACGGCAAGTGGGTCCGGATCGGGGATGAAGGGCCGCGCCGGCTCCTCACCAACGAGTATCGACACGCCCTGCGTGTGATCGTTGCGTCGAAGAAACACGTGGTCGACGTCGAAGAAGTCGAGCAACTGTTGGAGCGCGGTGCTGGTCGCAGCCGCCTCGGAGTCCGAGCCGACGCCCATCAGCGAGGTCGCCAGATCCACGATCAGTTGGTCAAGTGAAACACCGGTCCCGCCAGGGTCCTTCACAGGATGCTCCGTTTCGCCATGCAGGTGCCGCCTGCACCTGAGGACCCTCCCATCGGCGGCAGCACATGGCGTTTGAGCGGTTCATCCGCGTTTGAGCAATGGTGATCCAAGCTGGTGCACTCGACGAGCACTCACCGCGGTGGCCGCAGGGCTCCGGTGCGCTCGCAGTGAGAGGATGAAGGACTCCTCCCGTCGGATGCCCAGCC
>CALBVR010000023.1 GCA_937969565.1 uncultured Acidimicrobiales bacterium
CACCGCCGGACGAAACGTTCCGCTCAACAATTCGCTTGCCGCTGTGGACCTCGATGCAGTGTCGGCCAGCGAGCTCGCTGCGGCGCGGCTTGCCTACGAGCGGCCATGGAACCGCTGGCACGCCGTGCGAACCCTGGCGGGCGTCGTTGCATTCGCCATCGCTGCTGCTGCACCATTGGTGTCGAGCGAGGAGGGCTGATGCGCATGGCGGGTTCGAACGGAGATGCCATCTCGTCGACGCTGGATCGGTTGAGCGCCCAGAACGGCAATGCCGGTCTCGCGCACGCCGATCCGCTGGCTGTGGCGCTCCACCACCTGCGCATGGACGGCGTCTTCTACTGCCTGTCGGAGCTTTCCGCGCCGTGGGGCCTCACGATGCCGGCGATGCCTGACTGCCTGTGGTTCCACGTGGTCACGGCTGGTGAATGCACGTTGCAGCTGGGGGATGGTTCGGTCCGCCGCCTTCAGGCCGGCGAGGTGGCCGTTCTGCCGCACGGGGCCGGGCACATCGCTGCCGACGACCTGAGCAGCCCGACGCCGGTCGTCTTCGATGTGCCGCACCACTACATCAGCCGCAGCTACGCCACGCTCGACCATGGTGGCGGAGGATCTTCGTGCACCGTCGTCTGCGGGCTGGTCCACCTCGGGCATCCGGCCGCGCAGATGCTCATCGACGCACTTCCGGAGCTCATCCTCGTCGACGAGGTATACGGCCGGGAGCACTGGGGCTGGCTGCCGAGCCTGATGGCACTGATCGGTGCCGAGGCGAGCACGATGCGCCCCGGCGGCGAAACCGTGATCACGCGTTTGAGCGACGTGCTCGTCGTGCAGGCGATCCGGGCGTGGATCGACACGGATCCGGCCGCCCAGACCGGATGGTTGCAGGCGCTTCGAGACCCGGTGATCGGCCGGGCGATCAACCTCGTGCACGGCGACCCGGCCCGTGACTGGACCGTGGCCACGCTGGCACAGGAGGTCGGGGCGAGCCGGTCGAACTTCTCCGCCCGCTTCTCGGAGCTCGTGGGCGTTGCGCCCAAGCAGTACATCACCACGTGGCGGATGCAGATGGCGCAGGACCTGTTGCGTCAGGGCGACCAGACGGTTGCCCAGGTCGGCTTTGCGCTCGGCTACAGCTCGGAAGCCGCATTCAGTCGGGCCTTCCGGCGTGAGACCGGGGTCAACCCGAGCGCCGTTCGCTCGTCGGCTAGCTCCCGGGATCTGGCGGTGCCTCCGGGACCGTGAGCCACTGACCGGGCAACAGCAGGTCCGGATTTCCGGGGTCGGTGAGCTCGGCCCGGTTCGCTTCGATGAGCGTCTTCCAGTACGGAACGATCTCGGCGTCGGTCAGGTTGCGGCGCCCCCACACGTCTTCAAGGTGTTCCTCGGCCAGTGACCAGAAGGAGTCGCCCGGTCGGACCTCTGTGGTCTCTGCCCCCAAGCGCTCCACCGCGGCGTCTGCGCTCGGTGCTGCCCGGTGTTCGCCGAGGGGGTGGGCGGATTGCCGCCAGGCACTGTCATCGCTGGCGTCGATCGTGGTTTCGGGCGTGAGACGGAGCGGGGTGACGTTCTCCATCCGAAGCGCAGACGCTGTGGGGGCTGGAACGTCGAGGGGCGCGGTTCGGGCCATGTGGGTGGCGGTTGGCGCGGCAACGGCCATCACTCCGAGAAGGGCGGCCACCGCGCCGACGACGGGCGTGGGGACGAGCCGTCGCCACCCGCTGTCGGCGGCGGGAACGCCGAGCAGCCCAACGGATGCGGTCACGGCCAGTAGGTACCAGGCGGCGGCGAGTGCGAGCCACCGACAGGCGGTTGCGACCACGAGCGCGGTGTCGTCGGCCCATACCGAGAGCTCTTCGCGGCTCAACCCGGAAGGGCCCCGCAGGTCGAACCGGCCGAGCCAATGCAGCACGACGACGAGTGCGGTGAGCGCCACCAACGCGGCGGCGAGACGAGTCCGCGACGGGCGGCTCATGGCCCACCCAGAACGAGCTCGGCCGTGCCCACAGCGGTGAGCGTCTTGGAGACGCCGCCGAGGAGGGAACGCCCGATGATGTACTCATGCTCGACGGCGAGTTCGACTTCGACGGAAGGCGGGTCACCGGGGAGAACCCGAACGGACCCAGTCGCGTCGTCCAGTAGCGAGATGTCGACGGCCGGTTGGAGCACCGAGTTCGCGACCACCGGGTCGATCTCCACCTCGCCGGTCGTCCGGAAGGTCTCGATGTCGAAGCCCACGGCGCTCGCATCCGAGGCGATGGAGTCGGCCAGGTCATCGAGCTGCCGCTGATGCAGGTGAAGGGCGGCCGCCTCGAGAACGAGTGAGCCGAGCACCAGCAGGATGAGGAAGCCAGCCGGCAGGAGGAGCAGGCTCTGGCCCCGTTCGCTTCCCGGTCCGCGGCGCGTCGACGATGGGCGTCGCATCAGCAGCCGCCCTCGAAGTCGCCGGCCCGGTACGGGTCGATGCGTTCGGAATGTCGGGCCTCGATCGTGTCGAGGGACCCGAACCCGCCGAGGAACGGCAGGTTGATGAACGCAAGGTCGTAGCTCGCCGTGATGGTGACCACCTCGCAGCGTTCGTATGCACCGATCGCCGGGGGAGTGGGGGCGACCGTGCGTTCGCCCCGGCCGTAGTCGTCCATCACTTCGAGAATGCGTGCCTCCGCGTCCGGCCACGCGGTGGCGGGATCGGACTCGACGTACACACGCGCACCCTCGCGGGCCGCCGTGGACACCGCCATCCACGAGTCGACCACCGTCCACGCGTTGAGGATCATGATGGTGCCGACGACGAAGACGAGGAAGCCGAGCGGGAGCATCTCCATCCCGCCCACGGCGCCTCGTTCGTCGCGGAGCCTCGCCCGCAGCGCTGCGCTCACGGTTGTTGCTCCTCGACCCGAACCTCGAACGTCCGGTTGAGGACGCCGAATGCTCGCGAGTCGGAGAAGGCGGGGAACAGCTTTTTCGTTTCCCACTCGAGGTCGGCTACGACGACGTCGCCGACCACCGTGATGTCGAAGCGGACCGACCCGTCCACGAGCGCATTGAACTCGGCCTCCGCCTCGGCGGGGCTGAGTCCGTCCTGTTCGGCGACGTCTCGGGCCGCATCGAGCGCGAGCCCGGTCACGACCGAGGTCGTGTACAGGTTGAACATCACCTGCACCGTGAAGGTGAGCAGCACGAAAAACATCAGCACGCCGACCACCATCGAAAGGAGGCCGGCGCCGCGCTCGCAGGGCGGTGGGGGCGTCGGGGTCATGGCTGCACCCGACGACCGATCAGGAACCGATCTTGTCGACCTGCTCGTCCAGGGTGCGTTCGGTGTCGTCCGCAAAGCCCTTGAAGGCAAGCCAGAGGGCAACGCCGAGGAAGGCAACGATGAGGACGGCGATCGCCATGGAGATGACGCCTTCGCCCCGTTCGTCGTGCCGGCGTTCGGCCGCCGCATCGAGAATCGTCGTCTGCAGGGTGTGGCCGTGCACCGCCAAGTGCTGGCCCGCCGTGGTGAGGAACTGCATGTCGCCCTTCTTTCTCCCTTGGTGTTCGTTTGTATCACAGAGGTCACAAATGCGGAAAATGACGTTGTGGTCACGTTCCAAAGTCACGCAGCGCGTCGAAAAAGGGCACCGCCATCAGAATCACGCCCGGGACGAGCGTGGCGACGGTGACCGGAATCCACACCTGCTGGTTCTTCCGCTCGATCGATTCGATCAGCGCCCGATGCGCTTCGGCTCGGCTCGTTCTGGCTTCGGCGGCAACCATTCCACCGAGGTCGCCGGCCTCCCGGTTGAGCGCGAGCACTGACACGAGCCGGCGCACG
>CALBVR010000024.1 GCA_937969565.1 uncultured Acidimicrobiales bacterium
ATCTCGACCGACATGGGAAGCGTCCGATTCTCGGAGAAGTACATCGAGTCCGATCCTCCGCTGCCCGAAGAACTGCTCGCCTGCCTGTCGGTGGCGGAGACACACCTTGACGATGTCGTCCGGGAGGTCCCGATCGTCCTCGGAGCACGCCAGTTGGTCGGCCTCGCCGGCACCGTCTCGACGGCGGCCGCAGTCGAGATCGGTCTCGCCGAATACGACCGCGACCAGATCCACCACTTCCGCCTCGATCGGGCAGCGATCGAAGACGTCTACCGGACGCTCGTGACCGAACCCCGAGACGACCGGGCCCACAATCCGGGACTCGAACCGGGCCGGGTGGATACGATCGTGGGCGGCATGTGCATCCTGGCCCGAATCGTGCGCTACTTCGACGCAGAGGACGTCCTCGTGTCGGAGTCGGACATCCTCGACGGCCTGATCCTCTCGCAGTGCCAATGATGCGATCGTCGCCCGAGCCGGGCTCGAATCCCCTTGTCGGCGCACGTGTGACCCTGCGCCCCCTCGTCGCCGAGGACTTTGCCCAATGGCGCGAGGTCCGCACCACCAACGAAGCATGGCTCACCCGGTGGGAGCCGCAACGCATCGCCGGGCAGCCGGACGTCGTGCACTCCCGGGCGGCGTTCTCATCCCGGTGCGCGGCCCGTCAGCGAGAGCGCCAGCTGGGTACGGGATTCGGATTCGGCGTGTTCGTCAACCAGCGGCTCATCGGCGAGATGAACGTGTCGGCCATCCAGCGAGGCCCGTTCCAGAACGCCTACGTGGGTTACTGGATCGATGAGCGTGTCGCCGGCCACGGCTACACGCCGGAGGCCCTGGTCGTGGCCATGCGGTTCGCTTTCGACGACCTCCGCTTGCACCGCCTCCAGATCGCGATCATTCCCCGAAACGGTCCGTCCCGACGCGTTGTCGAGAAACTCGGCATCCGGCTGGAGGGGCTCGCCGAGCGCTATCTCGAGATCAACGGCGTCTGGGAGGACCATCTCCGGTACGCCGTGACGTCTGAGGAGTGGCGCGAGCGCGGCCCCGAGTTCTCCATCTGGTTCCACCCGCAGGCGAACAGCAGCAGCCACTGAGCCCGCAGCGGAGCGTCAGTCGAGGTCCTCGAGCGGGTCGTCGAACTCGTTCAGGTGACGTTGGCCAGCGTCGCAGGTGTCTCGAATCGCACACCATCGGCACTGTGGCCCGACCAACAGTCCAGGATCCCGGTGGTTCAGCTGCAATTCGATCATGCGCCGGATCCCGGCAGCAGCCCGTCCTGCCGCGGCAAACAGCAGGTCCTCGTTGACGTCCTCCGGATGGAACCGGCCCTGGTCGAGGTAATAGGACGCCAGCCGTCGGGGCGGCACGCCGATCCGAACGGTCTCGATCAGCGCGTAGTAGCGAAGATCGTCGAGGTGGCTGGCCCGCAACTTTCCGCTCTTCAGATCGATCAGCACCTTGCCCGCTCGTCGGCCGTCGGCCCGGCCAAGCGTCAGGTCGATCTTGCCCTGGAGGACGACCTGACCGCCGAACAGCTCGAGCCGCACCTTCGATTCGGTGACCGGCCGCCAGCGGCGCTCGAGCGGGGGCCAACACTCGGTGAACGCGGTGACGTGGCCGACCACGTCGCTGCGAAGCTGGGCGCGATCGACCTCTGAGAGCTCCTGGAGGAATCCCGAGATGTGCTGCTCGGAGTGCTCGAGCGTGCCGAGGGCTTCGTCGACGAGGTCGGCGGGGTTCGGGCTTCCCCGCCAGTTGATCGACAGCTCGATCGCCTTGTGGACGATGGTGCCTCGTGCCAGCGGCACCGACCAGCCCGGGAACTCCATCTCGGCCAGGTACTTGGTCTCGCAACCGTGAACGGCCGAGAGCGCGTGCTTGTTCGCGAAGACCTGATCCTCCGCTCCGAGAAGCGGCACATGCTCGGCGATGCCCTTTTCGAGCTCGCCCCGGAGCTCGTAGCGGAGCTCCGCATCGAACTCGGGGCGTTCACCCGGGGTCGCGCCGAGCTGGTCGAGAACGTCCTGCTGTGCCGGCGAGAGATCGCTCACGTCAGGCGCGGGCTCGTTCTCGGAGGATGAACTTCTGGATCTTGCCGGTGGACGTCTTCGGGAGCTCGCCGAACTCGACGGACTTGGGTGTCTTGAACCCGGCGAGATGCTCTCGGCAGAACGCGATGATCTCGTCCTCGGTGGCGTCATGGCCCGGCTTCAGCTCCACGAACGCTGCCGGCACCTCACCCCACTTCTCGTGTGCCTTGGCAACGACACCCGCCGCCAGGACCGACGGGTGCTTGTACAAGGTGTTCTCGACCTCGACAGAGGAGATGTTCTCGCCTCCGCTGATGATCACGTCCTTGAGGCGGTCCTTGATCTGGATGTAGCCGTTGTCCCGCCACACGGCGGCGTCCCCCGTGTGGAACCATCCGCCGGCGAAGGCCTTGTCGGTCTCGGCCTGGTCCTTGTAGTAGCCCTTCATGACGGTGTTGCCGCGAACGAAGATCTCGCCCTGCGTCTCGCCGTCACGGGGCACCATCGTCATCGTTTCGGCGTCGAAGACGGCGAGTTCCTCGTTCATGGGCATGGTGACGCCCTGCCAGGCCTTCTTGTCGGCGCGGGCATCCTCGTCGAGCTCGTCCCATTCGTCGCGCCATTCGCACTGCGAGACGTGGCCGTACGTTTCCGTGAGGCCGTACACCTGCATGACATCGAACCCGATCGCTTCCACGGCCTTCAGGATCGCTGCCGGCGGCGGTGCGCCGGCGGTCATGGCGTGGACCTGATGGTCGAACTCGCGGCGGTCGGCGTCTTCCGCGTTGACGAGCATGCCGAGGACGACCGGGGCGCCGCCGAAGTGTGTGACGCCATGATCGGCAATCGAATCGAAGATCGCCTTCGCGGTGATGTCTCGAGTGCAGACGACCGTGCCCGCGAGCAACGCCATCGTCCAGGCATGACCCCACCCATTGCAGTGAAACATCGGCACGGTGTACAGGTAGCGCGGGCGGGCGGTCAGCCCCCAGCCGACCACGGTGCCCATGCTCATCAGGTACGAACCCCGATGGTGGTACACGACACCCTTCGGCTTGCCCGTGCTCCCCGAGGTGTAGTTGAGCGCGTGCGCCTGCCACTCGTCCGCCGGCATGTCCCACGCGAAGTCCGGGTCGCCGGAGGCGAGCAATTCCTCGTAGGTCTGCTCGCCGAGTCGGGTCCCGCCCGGCCCCTCGGAGTCGTCGATGTCGATGACCACGATCGGCCGATCGACCCGCTCCAGCGCGGCGCCGACGCTCTCCGCGAACGCGGTGTACGTGAGCAGCACCTTCGCGTCGGAATGGTCGAGGATGTAGGCGATCGTGTCCACATCGAGTCGGGTGTTGATGGCGTTCAGTACGCCGCCCGCCATCGCCACGCCGAAGTGCGCCTCGAACAGCTCGGGTGTGTTCGCTGCGACGACGCTGACGGTGTCGCCAACCCCGATGCCGAGCGAACGCAGGCCAGAGGCCAGCCGGGTCGTGCGTTCGCCGACGTCACCCCACGTGTACCGCCTCGACCCGTGGATCACGGCGTCGAGCTCGGGATGGAGATCGACGGTTCTCGTCAGGAACGAGAGGGGAGAGAGCGGGACGTGATTCGCCGGCGTGCGGGCGAGGGCGTCGTAGTCTTCAGCAGTCACGGAGCCTCCGGGCGGTACGGGTCTGTGCAGCGAAAACTAGCGTCAAAACCGGTCGAGGCCCGACGTCGGTGGGAGACGCCGGACCTCGTCGGAATGAATTTCCGATACTAGTGCTCAATCGGTGGCTTCGAACGTCCATCTGCCGAAATCCACCTCGACCGCAACCAACCGGACTCCCGGACGAACGGCCCCCGTCCACTGATTGAATCCGTCGGGGTGCGGGTACACCTCGTTCACGAACAGGTCGGCCAGAACCCCGGGAGCCGCCGCTTGCACGATCACGTTGCCGCTGGTGTCGTCACTCAGCGAAAGGACGGCCGTCGTCGTGTCGACCGCCGGCTCGTTCAGGTAGAACACCCGACTCTGCGACCCGGTCGTCGAGCGAGGCGACCGCGCGAGCAGGCTCGGATGTTTGAAGACGACCTCCCAGGTGCCGCCGCTTGCTCCAACCTCCACCCGGGCCGGACGACCTGTCACGAGGACCTCTCCCCGGTACACGTCGGTCCGTTCGGTGTAGAACTCGATCAGCTCATCGTCTGCGTCGTACACCGAGATGGTGAGCGGATCCTCCGCCGTCGGTCCGTCGAGAATGAACTCCATCACGTGGTACTCGCGCGTGCTTCCCGCAAACGGCGCAGTGCTCGCCGCGAAGGCGCCGTCGACGGCCACCCCGAACGCCCCATCCTCGGTGCCCGCGGCGCCAACGACATCGCCGTCCTCGCACAGGTTGAAACGATCCTTGCGATCGAGGTTGCACGTGTCGGCGGCCGGACCGCCGTTGACGATGTCGACGCCAGCGCCACCCGTGATGGTGTCGAGTCCGCCGCCGCCAAACACCCGGTCACGGCCCGTTCCGCCATCGATTTCGTCCCGACCGGAGTTGCCGAACACCCGGTCCTTTCCGGCACCACCAAAGATGCGGTCGCGGCCACGGTTGCCCTTGATGATGTCGATCCCGTCGCCACCACAGATCAGGTCGTTTCCGGCGCCACCGGCGATGCGATCCCGCCCGCCCAGGCCGACGATCACATCGTCACCGGATGTGCCGTTGATGCGGTCGTTCCCCTCCGTGCCGACGATCGTCGCCGGAACCCCGTCGCATGTCGGAACGTCCTGGCCGGAAGCAGCCGAAAGCGTGAACGCCGAAACCACGACGAACACGGCGATGAGTGCGCCGAACGAGCGACGAAACATGACTTCCTCCAAGGTGGGGACGACCGCCAACGTCCGAACGACGTCGAAATCGTAGCCGCAGACCCGATGACTCTCCTGAATCCGTGGATCAGGCGGCCTCAGCGAGTGGCGTGTCCACGGCGAGCCACAACGCCCGACGAACCTGGTCCGCCTTCACACCGGACAACCCATTGCCGACCACGACACCCTCGATCATGTCCGCCAGCACCGCAGCCCACGGCCGTTCGCGCAGCGCGATCGCCACGGTGATGCCGCTCGGCTGACGGCGAATCGTGCGCGAGTAGCCGCCCAGCCGGGGAGGCGACTTGAACCGAGGAGCCGTGAGGCCGCAGAGCCGCGCCGCGCGGGTCAGATCTCGTGCCGCAGCGGCAAACCTGATCGACGTCGACTCCATGCTGGCATTCTCGCGCCGGGGTGTGACAGTCGTT
>CALBVR010000025.1 GCA_937969565.1 uncultured Acidimicrobiales bacterium
GGTACTCCCTCCACATGAGGTGAGCGCCCACACACGCAAGCAGTTCGATGCGAGCGCCGGCTACACCTATCGGGACTGGATGGGCGTGGTTCGTCAGGTGGAACGCAACCACCCGGGCTTCGACGACTGACCGTCGGCGGAGCTCAGCGCAACGCGGCCCGAGCCGCTTCGGCGATCTGACGGACCGATTCCCCGCCGGCGTCGGTGTACGGGCCGAGTTGGAAGAAGACGTGGACCTGGCCGTCGTAGTTGGTGAGTTCGACCGGCACGCCAGCGGCCCGGAGGCGCTCGGCGTAGGCCTTGCCCTGGTCGCGGAGCGGGTCGAATTCGGCGGTGATGATCGTGGCCGGAGCGACGCCCTCGTGGGAGTCGGCCCGGAGCGGTGACGCTCGCCAGTCCTCGCCGTCGGGGGCGTAGTGGGCGA
The DNA here is from genome assembly GCA_937969565.1 of uncultured Acidimicrobiales bacterium. Taxonomy (GTDB): domain Bacteria; phylum Actinomycetota; class Acidimicrobiia; order Acidimicrobiales; family SHLQ01; genus SHLQ01. The sequence continues at coordinate 425 of CALBVR010000025.1, forward strand.
TGAACCAGTCGATGTTCTCGCGGGTGAGGATGTAGCCGGAGGCGTTCTCGGTGAGGGATGGCGAATCGTCGAGCATGTCGACGCTCGGGTAGATGAGGAGTTGGGCGGCGATGTCCACGCCTGCGTCGCGGGCCATCAGCGCGAGGACGGCGGCGAAGTTGCCGCCGGCGGAGTCACCGGCGACGGCGATCTGGGTGTTGGGCCCGTAGGCGTCGCGGTTCTGGTCGAGCCATTGGATCACGGCCCAGCTGTCGTCGATGCCAGCGGGGAAGGGGTGTTCGGGGGCGAGGCGGTAGTGGACGGAGATGACGGTGGCACCACTCCCGAGTGCGAGGTGGCGGCAGGCGAGGTCGTGGGTGTCGAGGTCACCCTGGACCCAGCCGCCACCGTGGAAGAAGACGAGCACACCTTCGGGGTCGGGTTCGGCGTAGGTGCGCACGGGCACGCCGGCAATGGCGCCGTCCTCGACCACGGCAACCTCCGGCCCTGCTCCGGTGAGGACGGCCAGCGCAAGGTAGGCGTCCCGTCGCTGCGTCGGGGTCTGTTCGCTGAGCGGTGGGGCACCGGCCGCCGTGGCATTGACGAGGTCGACGAGCGGCTGAATCTGCGGATCGATCGGCATCGGGCGACCTTACCCGTCGGGGGCGGTGGGAGCTTCAGAGCAGGAGGGCGCCAGTGGTGCCGAGGGCGAGGAACACACACAGCGGCGTGAAGAACCGGTCGTCGGCTTCGGCGAAGGTGGTTCCCCGGACGGTCTTGGTGAACCCGGCGACTTTCGTGTCGCCGATGGCTCGGATGGAGAAGATGGCGGCGGCCGAGATGGCCATCCATCGAACGATTGTCGGCGCGCCGGCCATCACCCAGCCGACGACTCCGGCGCCGATCACGAGCAGGGCGGCGACGAGCATGGTGAGCGCCGGGCCGGGGGAGAACACGCTGGTGCTGTCGGGGTCGACGGGGAGTGCGGCGTCGAGACCCCATGTGCCTCCGAACGCCCACCACACGTGGAGGATTGCGGCAGCGGCCAGTGCGAGGACGGCGACGACCGCTCCTGCTTGCAAGAGGGGTTCGGGCAGTGGTGTGTGCGCGTGGAACGCGGCCAGGCCGCCGACGAGGAAGATCGGCCAGGCGAGGTGTCCGCGCAGCATCACGAAGATGATGGCCGCCGAGACGAGCATCATGGCGCCGATGACCGGGAGCGCCGGTACGTCGAGGGCGATGAGCGCAAGGGCCACCCAGGTGATGGAGGTGAGGTGCCATGCGAAGCGGAGAATTCGCTCGGTCGCCCAGCGGGGCGTGGTGGTGATGGTCCACTCTGCCGAGAACAGCGGCTTGAGGATGTCGGACTCGCCGAGGGCGCTGTGGGCGGCGGCGAGGATGAGGAAGGCTCCTGCGGTGAGGAGTTCGGCGATGGACATGACCTGCTCCGTTTCTCGAAACCATACGGTTCCGTATGGTCGTACCTTAACGTACGGTACCGTATGGTGTGAAGGGGTTTGGGACGGATGTCACGGAGTGGTTGTGATGGCGCAACGCAGAACGAAGAGCGAGTGGGTCGATGGAGCGTTCGCCGCGTTGTGTGCCGCCGGCATCGATGGCGTGCGGGTCGAACCGCTCGCACGCTCGCTCGGGGTCACGAAGGGCAGCTTCTACCACCACTTCGACAATCGTCGAGCGCTCCACCTGGAGATGCTCTCGGAATGGGAGCGGTTGGGTACGTCGATGATCATCGACGTCGTCGATGATGCGGCCGACGACCCGGAAGCACGCCTGCGGTTGCTGATGGTGAACACCTACGGCGCCGACGACGTGGCGGATGCCATCGAGGCCGCGATTCGGGCGTGGGCGGCCGGTGACGAGGTGGCGTCCGAGGCGGTACGGCGAGTCGACGATCGGCGGGTTGGGTATGTGGCGAAGCTGCTCTCCGAGGCGGGTATGACGCCGGCCCAGTCGACCCGTCGAGCCCGGCTGATGTATCGCCATCTGATCGGCGAGTTCATCTGGCGCACGAGTGGTGGCCCGGCATCCACCAGGCGCGAGCTCAATGAGATGGCGGACCTGCTCCTCGTGCGATGATGAGCCGATGGCCGACCCCCATGACCTGATCGACGTCGACCGGCTCGTGGCCCGGACGGTCGAGCTCGTGCAGATTCCCAGCGTCAACCCGTTCGACGAACCGATGGGGGAGGGCGAGGGCGAAGATGCTGCCGCGGCGTGGTTGCAGGGCCATCTCGAGCGCCTCGGTCATGACATCGCCACCGAGGAGATCTCCGACGGACGCCCGAACGTGATCGGTGTCGGCCCCGGCGGTGACGGTGATGTGGTCTGTCTCGCCGGGCACCTCGACACCGTCGGCGTCGTTGGCTACGACAACCCGTTCAGTGGCGAGGTGCGGAACGGCCGCGTGTACGGCCGGGGAACCTGCGACATGAAGGGTGCGCTCGCTGCGTTCGTCGAAGTGGCCGACGTGCTCGCTGCGTCCGGCACCAGCCTCGACGGTCGCCTGATGATCGCCGGGATCGCCGACGAGGAACATGGGATGGTGGGTTCTGCGCTCGCCGGTGCCACCGGCCCGATCGCCGATCACCTGATCGTCGGCGAGCCGACGAGTCTTGCCGTGTGCCCAGCACACAAGGGCCAGTACGCCTTCCCGATCCACACGCAGGGCCGGGCCGTCCATTCGAGCATCAAGCACGAGGGCGTCAACGCGATCGAGCACATGATGGAGATCATGCGGATGCTCGGCGACTACGAGGCCGAGCTTCGTTCCAACGAACCCCACGACCTGCTCGGCCTGGCATCGGTGAACCTGGGCGTGATTCGCGGCGGCGACATGGTCTCGATCGTTCCCGATGCCTGCGAACTGCATGTGGACCGTCGCCTCGTCCCGGGGGAGACCTCGGCCGAGGTCCGGGCCGAGCTCGAGCGCCGGATCGCGGCCATCTCGGATGATCGGGGCGGATTCGGATGGGGTATCGGCGATCCGATGGTCGACGCCCGGCCGCTCGACACCGAACGCGACGCTCCGGTCGTCGTCGCCGCGCAGCAGGCGATGCGGGGTCGGGGCCTGTCGGATCGGTTGGAAGCCTGCACCGGGTCGACCGACGCCCCGAATCTCGGTGGTCCGGCGATCATCTGGGGGCCCGGCTCACTCAGCCAGGCACACACGATCGACGAATGGCTCGACATCGGTGAGCTCGAAGCCGCCGCCCACCTCTACCTGGACGCGGTGCTCGCGCTGGCAGGCGGAGTGCGCTGACGGACCCGACCCACGGAGGAGGATCGGGCCCGACAGCAGTTCCTGAGTCAGTGAGCGGCGCGAACGCCCATGCGGGCGTCGCTGAGGCGCTGGTGCGAGCGGAAGAGCTCGGGAATCGACGCATCGCTCCGGCGGAGGTCGTCGTGGGCTCGCCAAGTGCGGAGAAGCTGGTCGATCGAGTTGTGCTGTTCGGAGCTGAGTGTCATGGCGAGGGTCCTTTCCTTGTCGCTCTACAGAGATCATTGCCGGTTTCTGGCCGTGCATGGCCCTGTTCTCTTCGCTCTATCGACGCTTGTACAGTGGAAAGCACTGTGATCGACGACTTGGACAGAGAAATACTTGGAGCGCTGCAGTCGAACGGTCGATTGACGCAACGCGAGCTCGGCCGGAAGGTCGGTTTGAGCCCGAACGCGGCCGGAGCGCGGGTGCAGCGGCTGGTGGATCGCGGCATCATCCGGGGGTTCCAGGCGCGGGTCGATCATGCCGCCCTCGGTCGTCCGATGGAGGCATCGATCGACGTGTGGCAGAAGGACGATCACGATCGCACGGCGTTCATCGACCTGGTGGCGGACGACGACCGCATTGTCGAGTGCTTTCACCTCACCGGGCCGCTCGACTTTCGCATCCGGGCGCGGGTCGCTTCGACCGAGGATCTCAACGACCTGCTCGGCCGCATGCATCGCGAGGGCGGCGTCCGCACCACCGACAGCCGGCTGGTGCTCGAACAGATTCCGGTCACCCGCTGATCGCATCGGGAATACCTGAGGTTGTTGGCTGTTGAACGCAGCTGTACAGTTCTACTTTCCACCGCGGGGTGGAGCAGCTTGGTAGCTCGTCGGGCTCATAACCCGAAGGTCGCAGGTTCAAATCCTGCCCCCGCCACAAAGCGAAGGCCCGGACCTCTGGTCCGGGCCTTCGACGTTTTCGACGTCGTAGGCTGGCGCGGTGAACGTGACGCTCCTGTACTTCGATGACTGTCCCAGCTGGCACACGGCAGACCGGCACCTTCGAACACTGGAGGTGGAGCTCGGATTCGCGCTGCATCGGCGCGAGGTGACGACGCCTGAAGATGCCGAGGCGTGCAGCTTCAGAGGATCGCCAAGCATCCACGTCGATGGAGTCGACCTCTTTGGCGATCCCGATGCGCCCGTTGGGTTGAGCTGCAGGATCTATCAGACTGCGACCGGTCCGGCGGGCTCGCCAACCCTCGACGAACTCCGCGCTGCGCTGTCCGAGTCGTGAGCGCTTCGGGTCGGGTACGACATCTCCGATACTGCCAACACGTTGATCCTCGTCCTGGACGCAATCGCCGAGTGGACGAGCCTCCACGGAACAACTCTGACCGGCGTGAAGGCGGGCTGACTCCCAGGCTATTCCCAGGTTCGTCTGCTTGACTGACGCCATGAGCGACCCGTCCGTCGAGCAGCAACGCATTCTGGTCGTCGATGACGAGGACTATCTGACCGACCTTCTGTCGAC
>CALBVR010000026.1 GCA_937969565.1 uncultured Acidimicrobiales bacterium
GAGCGTGGCGCCGTGGTGGTGAACAAGTCGACGGTTCCGGTTGGGTCGACGTTGTTGGTGGAGCGGGCGATGGGTCGTCCGGATGTGCATGTTGTGTCGAACCCGGAGTTTTTGCGTGAGGGTTCAGCGGTTGGCGATTTCTTGAACCCGGATCGTGTGGTGATCGGTGCTGATGATCGTGGTGCTGCGTCTCGGGTGGCGGCGTTGTATCTGGGTGTTCGGGCTCCGATCCTGATCACGGATCCGGCATCGGCGGAGACCTGCAAGTACGCAGCGAACGCGTTCTTGGCGACGAAGATCTCCTTCGCCAACGCGGTCGCGGCGGTGTGTGAGGCTGCTGGTGCGGATGTGGCGGATGTGTTGATGGGGATCGGGTACGACTCTCGGATTGGCCATCATTTCTTGAAGCCGGGTCCGGGTTGGGGCGGTTCGTGTTTCCCGAAGGACACCAAGGCGATGATCGGGATCGCTGCGGACGCTGGATATGACTTTGCGTTCCTGCGTGGGGTGATCGAGGTGAACAACGAACAGTTCGATCGTGTGGTCGACAAGATTCGGATGGCTGCGGGCGGCGATTTGGCCGGCGTGAAGGTCGGCGTGCTCGGGTTGACGTTCAAAGCGGGTACGGATGATCTGCGGGATTCGCCGTCGATCGAGATCACGCAGCGGCTGGTTGATGCGGGTGCGGTGGTGTCTGCCTATGACCCGGTGGCCAAGGAGTGCCCGATCGAGAGTGTGACGGTTGCTGGCGATTCGTACGCGGCGGCTGAGGGCTCGGAGGTTGTGGCGATTCTGACGGAGTGGGAAGAGTTCAAGTTCCTGGATTTGGACAAACTCTCGGAGTCGATGTCTGGCAAGGCGATCGTGGATGGCCGGAATCTGTTGGATCGTGGCGCTGTTCGCCGCCGTGGGTTCTCGTATCAGGGCATCGGCCGTTCCTGATGGCCCGGATCGTCATCACGGGCGGGGCCGGCTTTCTGGGCAGCCATATTTCGGACGCGCTGCTCGCTCGCGGAGATGAAGTCGTCGCAATCGACAATCTCATCACCGGCGACACCGCCAACATCGAACACCTCTTCGGTCACGACGGATTCACGTTCGTCAACGCCGACGTCTCGAACTACCTCTGGGTTCCCGGTGAGCTGGACGCAGTCATGCACTTCGCATCACCTGCCTCACCGATCGACTACCTCGAGATGCCGATCCAGACGCTCAAGGTTGGTTCGCTCGGCACCCACAACTCGTTGGGTCTGGCGAAGGCCAAGGAAGCCAAGTTCTTTCTTGCGTCCACCTCGGAGGTGTACGGAGATCCGTTGGTCCATCCACAAACCGAGGACTACTGGGGCAACGTGAACCCGGTCGGGCCTCGCGGCGTCTACGACGAGGCGAAGCGGTTCGCTGAAGCCATGACGATGGCCTACCACCGCTACCACGGCGTCGACACCCGCATCGTGCGCATCTTCAACACGTACGGGCCGCGGATGCGTCCGAACGACGGTCGGGTGGTCTCGAACTTCATCGTGCAGGCGCTCTCCGGCCAGCCGATCACGATCTACGGAGACGGCTCGCAGACCCGGTCCTTCACCTATGTGGCCGACGAAGTCCGCGGCTTCCTTGCACTGCTCGACTCGAACGTCACGACGCCCACGAACATCGGCAACACCAACGAGTTCACCGTGAGCGAGCTCGCCGAGATGGTTACGGAAATGGTCGATTCGGGAAGCGAGGTCACGTATCACGATCTCCCGGTCGACGATCCGACGCAACGCAAGCCCGACATCACGAAGGCCACGCGGGAGCTCGGCTGGGTACCCGAGATCCAGCTACGTGAAGGCCTCGAGCACACCATCGCATACTTCAGGACCATCGTCGGCAACCGCTAACGTCTCGGCTGTGGTCCGGGTCGCCATCCTCGTCGAACAGAACTGGAACGCCGTTCCGGGCGGAACCGCCCGTTCGGTCAACCGGCTCATCGAGGACCTGTTGCTTGACCCGACGATCGAAATGGTGGGCGTGCACGGACGACATGGCGACCGTCCGACGCTGCCGCTACCGGATGGGTTGCCCACCGCAGCCATCCCGATTCCCGGGCGTCTTCTCACCCAGCTATGGAACCGCATCGACCGGCCGGCGATCGAACGATGGACCGGAGCCGTCGACGTCGTCCATGCGCCCGGCTACCTCGTCCCGGGCTCGTCAGCGCCGGGCGTGGTCACGATCCATGACCTCGCGTTCCTGCGCAATCCGGAGTGGTTCACCCCACATGGTGTGCGGTACTTCCGTCGATTTCTCGATCGTGTTTCGTCCGGCGCCGATCTCGTGGCCGTGCCGTCCGAGCGGACGGCCGATGATTGCCGGGCGCAGGGGATCGACGATGAGCGTCTCCGGGTGATCCCGTGGGGGAGCGACCCCGTCGAAGTGGCTCCCGCCGACGTCGAAGAGGTGCGAACGCGGCACGGCGTGCCGTCCAACGCCATCCTGTATGTCGGAACCATCGAACCGCGCAAGAACCTCGACGGACTCCTGGCGGCGATGCGGCACCTGCCCGACCGTCGGCTGGTTGTGGTCGGCCCGAAGGGCTGGGGCACCACCGATCTGGGTGACGCGATCGTGCTCGGCGCCCTCGAGGACTCGGACGTGGCCGCGCTCATGGCCGCGTCCGGTGTGCTCGCCTACCCAAGCCACTTCGAGGGATTCGGATTGCCGGTGCTCGAGGCCATGGCGCAAGGTACGCCAGTGGTGGTGAACAAGGGGACGGTTCCGGCAGACCTTGCCGCAGGTGGAGGGTTGGCGGTCGACACGACCGACCCGGAGGCATTGGCAGGTGCGCTCGAAGCCGTACTCTCGAACCCCGATCGTCGGGCGGCCATGAGCACGAACGCCCGATTGCGGTCGGCCGAATTCACGTGGGCGGAAACGGCGCAGCAGACCTCGAACATGTACCACTCGCTCGCATCATGACGCCACCGATTGCCTGCAATCTCCTCTGGCTGCGTCCGGGTGTGGTCGGAGGAACCGAGTCGTACGCAACGCGCCTGCTCGCCGCGCTGACGGAACACGAACCGGCCACCGCTGTGGATGTCTATGCCATGGGCGACGCGGCCGACGTTCACGCCACCGTGTTGTCCGGCCACGGCCTGCACCCCGCACCACGAGCAGACGCCGCCGCCCCGCTGCGGGTCGGGCTGGAGCGGACCTGGCTGGCGCGAGCACTCCGGGAACACCCGCATCGTCTGGTGCACCACCTTGGCGGCACGGTTCCGAACGTCGATGGAGGTCCGACCGCCGTGACCGTCCACGACCTCCAGCCCATTCACGATCCCGCAAACTTCTCTGCGCTGAAACGGCGCTGGTTGGCGCGAGCCGTCCCGGCGGCCATCGATGCCGCCGACCTGATCTGCACACCCAGCGATTGGGTTGCCGACACGATCCGGGAACGGTTCGACGTGGGTGACACCCGCGTGCGGACGGTGTCTGCCCATGCACGACCCACGAGCGCCGCGCAACCTCGTCCAACGGCTCCCGTCGAACGGCTGTTGGCCTCGGGCCCCGTCCTGCTCTACCCGGCGATGACGATGGCCCACAAGAACCACCGCATGCTCTTTCGCGCCTTCTCTGTCGCCGCCGAACGCCGATCGGACCTGCAGCTGGTCTGCGTCGGCGCGGTGGGGCGTGCCCACGACGAACTGGTTGCGGCAGCGGCCGCGTTGAGCGACCGGATTCACCTCCTCGGTCATGTGCCGGGCGACGACCTCTCGGCCCTCATGGCCGGGGCAGAGGCCCTCGTCTTTCCCTCTCGCTACGAGGGTTTCGGACTGCCGGTGCTCGAAGCACAACAGGTCGGTCTGCCGGTGGTCGCATCGAATGCCACAGCGCTCCCCGAGGTCGCAGGCCGCGGTGCGCTCCTGCTCGACCCCAACGATGTCGATCCGTGGATCGATGTCATGTCGGCGCCGCTCCCGGCCGACACTCGCATCGAGCTGATTCGGGCCGGAGCCGCCAATGCAGAGCGCTACACGGCGAAGTCGATGGCAGCATCGCAGGTGGCCGCCTGGGAAACCATCGCCTGACGGCTGCGCCTCGCGGGCGGCCCGACCCTCTAGGCTTGCTGCCGGTGAAGATCCAGGTTTTGTGCCCCCACTTCGAGCCCGACAGCGCACCGACCGGTGAGTTCATGAGCGCCATCGTGAACCACCTGGGCAGCATGGGACACGAATTGCACGTGATCACCGCACTTCCCTGGTACCGGGACCACGCGGTCGAGGCCGGCTGGGAAGGCCGCCCGATTCGGGTCGAAGAACGCGAGTGGGGTCGAATCACCCGCGTGCACCCCTTCCCGACCGACAAGACCAACATCGCTGCGCGAGCAGCGGCCTTCGCCGGTTTCACGGCGATCGGTCTCGGCACGGCCGTGGTCGACCGTTTCGACGCCGACGTCGTCTTCGCAATGTCGCCGCCCCTCTCGCTGGGTGTTGCCGGCTGGCTTGCCGCCAAGCGCCGAGGCACACCGTTCGTCTTCAACATCCAGGATGTGTTCCCGGACGTGGCCATCGAGACTGGAACCATCTCGAATCCCCGGGTGATCGACGCGGCCAAGCGACTCGAGAAGTTCGTCTACGACCGCGCCGACGTGGTCACCGTCCTGAGCGAGGAGATGCAGCGCAACGTCGAGGCGAAGACGACCAGTGCTACCGAGATCATCCCGAACTTCGTGGACACCGAGGTGTTCGTGCCCTCCGAGCTCGAGAACGACTACCGCCGCGAGTACGACCTCGTCGGCAAGCGCGTCGTCATGTACTGCGGCAACGTCGGGTTCTCGCAATCGATCGAGCTGATGGCCGACGCAGCTCGCCAGATGACCGACCTGGAGGACGTCGTGTTCGTCGTGAACGGCGGCGGTTCTGCGATCGGCGAAGTCCGCTCACGCGCCGAAGGGCTCGAGAACTTCCGGATCATCCCGTATCAGCCCGTGGAACGGGTCCCAGAGGTTCTTGCCGCTGCCGACCTCCACGTGATTCCGCTGCGCAAGGGGCTGGCGTGGTCCAGCGTGCCATCGAAGCTCTACAAAATTCTTGCGTGCCGTCGGCCGGTCATCGCCAGCGTCGACGAAGGAACGGAAGTCGGCAACGTTGTCATCGAGGCCGGAGCCGGCCGTTCCGTTCCGCCGGACGCGGTCGAACCGTTCGTCGAGGCGCTCCGCGAGCTACTCGATGACGCGCATCTGCGTCAGGACATGGGAGATCGCGGCCGCGAATGGGTCGAGCGCTGGGTGACGCCGAAGCGGGCCGCCGAGCGGTACGCCGACCTGTTCGAACGCCTCATTTCCTGAGCACCGAGGCATCGGGAATCGCTGACGCTTCGCCGGGGGTGAAAGTCGGTAGCATGTCTCCCCGTGGCACGTACAGATTCTCCGAAGGGCGACAACTCGTCCGACTCATCCAAGAAGGTCGCCCGCGCCGCTCGCGCCGGCCAGACGGCAGGCACGCCGGGCAAGGAACAGCGTGAGCTGGGCTTCCCGCTCGCCCTCGCCGCCGTCATCGTCGTCGGCATCGCCCTGGTGGCGTTTGCTCGGGCCAACCGTGACACCACGTCACTGACCCCGACCTTCGGCGACCACTGGCACATCGCCTACGGCATCTACGACTGCACCACCGACTCGTTCTTGTCGAACCTGGCCGACCCGCAGACCCCGAACCCGGGCATCCACACCCACGGCGATGGAGTGATTCACCTGCACCCCACCGGCTCGAATGCAACCGGAAACAACGCCCAGCTTTCCGTGTTTCTCGACGCCACCCGGACCGAGATCAACGACGACAGCGAACTCACCTTCCCGGATCGTGACTCGCTCGTCGAAGGCGTCATGTGCGACGGTGAACCGGCCGTACTCCAGATCGCCCGCTTCGCACCGTTCACGCAGGAGCTGGACAGCGTGCTGACCGAGAACGTGGCCGACTACCGCTTCACCGAGGATCAGGAGGCGATCACCATCGCCCTCGCCCCGCTCGGCGCCGAGATTCCGCCGCCGCCGCAGGAGAACATCGATCAGGCCTCCGCCGCCTCACCGTTCGTGCTCGGCACTGATGGCCTCGGCGACATCAACAACCTCGACGCCACCACGGACGACACCAGCACCGTCGGCTTCGACGACGATGGCAACCTCGTGGACGCCGACGGCAACATCCTCATCCCCGCGGAAGAGCTCAACGCTCAGACCGACGGCGACGAGGGCGAAGACAACTAGCACCGAGTTCGGCTGCGCGGGAACCCTTCGGGTTCCTTGCAGTTCGACTCCGTCGAACTGCCTTCGTGGGTTGTCCACGAGGTAGACGCGCTCGCTTGTCCGTTACGTGGTGGAGCTCGGAGGGGCGCTAGGCGGGAAGCCTTCGGCTTCCACGAGTTCGGCTGCGCCGAACGTCGTTCACCAAGCGCTCGCTTGTCCGTTACGTGGTGGAGCTTGGGGGAGCGCTTGGCTCGTCTTCTAGGCCGAGTTCTACGTTGATTCGGCTGGAGCTGTCACGCTTCTTCGTGCCGCCCATGTCGAAGACCATCTCGATGCCGTTGGCTTCGCACACGGGCTCTTCGGGCACCACAGCGCCCTCGTTGCGGTCCCCGCCGTTGCCGAAGACCAGCTTGTACTCGTTGCCGAACTCGGCTGCAGCCTTCTCGAGCGACGCACACACGGTCCGGTCGCCGTCGACCGCGATGAACGCATGATCGACGGCCTTCATCGCCTGCACGATGCGCAGCCGATCGGCCTCGTCGATGATGACCTTGCCCTTCTTCATGACCTGCTGATCGTTGTTGTTCACGATCACGATCACGGCGTCGCCGCGTGACTCGGCATCCTCGATCATGTCGAGGTGTCCGGTGTGGAGCGGGCTGAAATAGCCGCTGATGATGATTGCCGTCTTTTCCGCCATGGGATGACCTCCTACGTCTCTCTATCTAACGGTTGCTGGATCGGGGGAGTTGAGTGGTCACCGGAAGAGGTCTTCCGAAGGGGAG
>CALBVR010000027.1 GCA_937969565.1 uncultured Acidimicrobiales bacterium
GATGGAATCGATCTCGTCGATGAAGATGATGGCCCGACCCATCTTGCGAGCGGATTCGAAGAGGTCACGGACGCGGGAGGCGCCCACACCGACGAACATCTCCATGAAGTCGGAACCCGTGACCGACATGAACGGGACGCCGGCCTCGCCGGCGACCGCACGAGCGATCAGGGTCTTGCCGGTCCCCGGTGGGCCAACGAGCAACATGCCCTTCGGCGTGCGAGCGCCGATCTCGGCGAATCGGTCGGGCGTCTTCAGGAAGTCCACGACTTCGGTGATCTCCCGCTTCACGCCTTCATAGCCGGCGACGTCGTCGAAGGTCGTGCCGGGACGCTCGGTGGTGTAGGTCTTGGCCTTCGAACGGCCCACCGACATGATGCCGCCCATCTGACCCTGGGCTCGACGCTGCATCCACCAGAAGAAGCCGATGAGCAGCGAGACGGGAAGCAGGAAGAACAGGAGCGAAGTGAAGATGGACTCGGTCGGCGTGTTGAACGTGACGCCGCCGTTGGGGTTGTCTTCCGACACGGACTCGACGTTGGTTTGGAGCAGCGCCAGCTCCTCCTCGTAGGCCGTGACCGGACCAACGGTCGAGTAGAGCTCTCCATCGATCAGCGTGAAGGTGATGTCGCCGTCGACGTTGTCTCGGACGACGCTCTCGACGAGCCCCTCCTCGAGCCACCCGATGTATTCGGTGTAGGTGACGGGCTCGCCCGTGGGCTGTTGCGCCGTGAGGACGGCGATCATCACCACGATTGCGATACCGAACAGCGCCCACGAACCCCACTTGGTCGCATTGGAGCGCTCGGGAGCGGTGGGGGATGGCGGCTTTGGAGAGGTGTTGGCCATGAAAAATACCCTAGTTGTTTCCGTGTCGTTCGGGAGGTCGAGTGGAGGACCTTGGAAGCTGTAACGCGTCCGTCGCGCAATCTGTTCCCCATCGGCAGCAGGTTGGCATCGCTGAGGCCTGACCGGCGTCGATCACCCATCGGCACCCGCGGCGCTGACCACGGGGTACACCCTCCGCCGTTGATCGCCCGCTACCGTTTTCACCGTGAATCGAACATGCGCGCGACCCACCTGTTCCATCTCGGCCGCTGCCACGATGTCCTACGACTACGAGTCGAGGGTGGTGTGGATCGAGCCGCTGCACGGCGAGGCCCATCCGATGACCCATGATCTCTGCGTGACGCACGCCGACCGTTCCACCGCACCGAGCGGATGGGAACTGCGTGACGATCGCCCGCCCCGCGGGATCTACGCCCTGCACGCAAGCTGATCCCCCGCCTGCAGTTGCGGGCGATTTGGGTCGGGTCCCCGGCTCTGCGAAGATCAACGACGTGGAGCAGTCGAGCACGCCGACGACAGGTGTCTGGGGTCTCGGCGAGGCGACCTTCGGCTGGATCATGGGCCAGCTCATCGGCGTCCTCGGCTTCGTCGGCGTCCTGCTCCTCGGCGACTGGACCTCGTTCGCCCCGACCCGACCCGGCGGTCACATCGGCCGCGTCGTCGGTCAGGTCTCGTCCGGGTTGGAGCCAGCCGATCGCACGATCCCGTTGCTGTGGCAGATGGTCTCGCTCACGCCCGCATGGATCGGTCTGCTGGGCGGAACGTGGCTGTTTGCCAAGGCGATGGGCCGCTCGACGCCCGGATGGCGAATGGAGTTCGAGGTTTCGGACATCGGGACCGGCGTGTTGGCCGGCGTCCTGTTGCAGGTGCCGCTGATTCCCGTCCTCTACTACGTGATCACGCTGTTGCTTGGTGATCTCGAGCTCTCCGGGCGGGCGCTCTCGCTGGTCGATCGAGTGGATACCCCGCTTGAGATCGCGGCCATCTATCTGTTCGTGGCGGTCGGTGCACCGGTGGTGGAGGAACTGTTCTATCGGGGGCTCGTGCAACACCGTCTCGTCGAACGGTTGGGTCCCGGGCTGGGCATCGGCCTCGCCGGCCTGATCTTCGGCGCCGTCCACATGTCGTGGATCGAACTGCCCGCGCTGGCGTTGGTCGGCGTCGTGCTCGGCTGGCTGGCATGGCGTACGGGACGCCTGGGCGCTCCGATCATCGCCCACATGACCTTCAACGCCTTCACGCTCACCGCGCTGCTGTCCAGCTGAGTCGCCCGATTCAGCCGCTCCGGCAAACGGCCCGGCGGCTCGTGGTTCGATCGGTTCAATTCGTCATCGATCGTGATGGAACCACTCATTCCCCACCGTGTGATCCCGATGGGGCTCCGTTCACTACGGAGAGTAGGTAATGAGATGACGGCGACTGGACAAGAGCGGAAGTGTCTTCGTTGCGAGCGGACGATGGTGGCGCTCACCCTGGAGATTGCGGAAGAGCCACGAACGCTCTTCTCCTGCTCTCACTGCGATGTACGCGAATGGGAACACGAAGGCAGTCGTGCCAGCCTGGCCGGCGTGCTCGACGATCTCGCCAAGGCATCAGGCAAGTCCTGATCCCGAACGCAGGTGCCGCAGCGACGAATTCTGCGGACGCCTGAACACCACCCGACCCTCCCGGAGTGGGAACATGGGTCGGTATGCGAAACGACGCCGGAGACGCCGGCCTCAACGAGGGCGCCGACGTCCCTGAAGGTTCGGACGCAACGGTCGACGGAACCTCGATGCCCGAGTCCGACTCCGCTCCCGCAACCGATCCGATCGCGTCCGAAGACCTGGACGCGACCGAACCGTTCGGTCACGACGGGTCGCCGATGGCCGACGCTCACGAGCCCGTGCCCACCACCGCAACTGCGTCCGAGGTGGAACCGGAGCCAGCGTCGGGATGGGGCGAACACCTCCTGACCGGGGCGATCGTCACCGCGTGCTGCATCTTCGTCTTCCTGCAGCTCCAACCCGCACTGATCTTCACCGACTCGACCCCGACCGGCGGCGACATGGGCGCCCATGTCTGGGGTCCCGCCTTTCTCCGCGACGAACTGCTCCCTCG
>CALBVR010000028.1 GCA_937969565.1 uncultured Acidimicrobiales bacterium
GCTTCCCTGGCGTCATCGCCAATGCGGGGGCGTGTCTTCGCGTGCGGCCTGGTTCGGTGCATGCAGTTCTCGGCGAGAACGGGGCCGGCAAGACCACGTTGATGAACGTGCTGGCCGGCGTGTACCTGCCGGACGAGGGCGATGTCCGGCTCGATGGAGAGGACCGCCACTTCAGCCGGCCTGCCGATGCGATCGCTGCCGGCGTCGGCATGGTGCATCAGGAGTTCCGCCTGATCCCCACGTTCACGGTGGCCGAGAACGTTGCGTTGGGGGCGTCGCCACGTCTCATCTCGCGCTCGGCGATCGAGAAGGACGTGGCTGAACTGGCCGAGCGCTTCGGCCTGGCGACCGTGCCGGGCCGTGAGGTGTGGCAGCTGTCGATGGGCGAGCGCCAACGGGTCGAGATCCTCAAGGCGCTGTGGCGTGACGCCAAAGTGCTGATCCTCGACGAACCCACCGCCGTGCTGACGCCCGCCGAGGCGGAGGAGCTCGGCCGCATCACGTCGACGATGGCTGCGGACGGGCGCTCGATCATCTTCATCAGCCACAAGCTCGACGAGGTGACCGCCTTCTGCGACGAGGCGACGGTGCTTCGGGGTGGGGCGACGGTCGCCGAATCGCTGCCTGTCGAAACGCTGAACGGGGCGATGCTCGCGGAGCTGATGGTCGGCGAAGCCACCGAGGTTTCGCAGCGCCGCACGCGCACGGCCCCCGTCGCCGAGGCCAACGCGCTCGACGTGTCGGAGATGTGGGTGACCGACGTCCACGGCCGCAACGTGGTCGACGGCGTCGGGCTGACCGTACGGCAGGGCGAGATCGTGGGCATCGCCGGCGTGGCCGGCAACGGTCAGCGTCCGCTTGCCGACGCGATCGCCGGGCTCAACGCCAACGGTGTCGGCCTGGTCGAAGTGGCGGGCAAGGACGTGAGCGCACTGCCACCCCGAGCCCGCAATGCGGCCGGGCTCGCCTACGTGCCTGAGGATCGCATTGGGGTCGGGCTGGCGCCCCGGATGAACGTCGTGGAGAACGCGATGATGCGGGCCTACCGGGACCTCTCCAACGGTCCGTTCATCGACCGTGAGGCCGCCGAGGCCCACGCTGAAACCCTGGTCGAGGACTACAACGTGAAGGTCGGCCAGATGCACGCCCCGATGGCGGCGCTCTCGGGCGGCAACCTCCAACGGCTGCTCGTTGGCCGCGAGATCGCCGGCGAGCCGACCGTGCTGGTGGCCGCCCAGCCGACCCGCGGCCTCGATGTGCAGGGTGTTGCCGCCATCCAGCGGATCTTGCTCGAACAGTCCGCCAGCGGCGTGGGCATCCTCCTCATCAGCGAGGACCTCGAAGAACTCTTTGCACTGAGCGACCGCCTCCTCGTGATGCACGAGGGCAGGATCGTCGGCGAGTTCGATCCGGACGTTGCCACCCGCTCCGAGGTGGGCGCAGCGATGGCCGGCGCCCACGCGGAGGCGGACGCATGATGAACATGCGACTCGTCCGACGAGACACGCCACTGGCTGGTGGCCAAGTCCGCGCCTTCATCGTCGGCCTGTTGATTGCGTTGCTGTTCGGCGCCGTGTTGCTGATTCTCTCCGGCCACTCACCGATCACCGTCTACTCGAAGATGTTCGATTCGGCTCTCGGGTCGCCCCGAGGTTGGTCGGCCACCTTGACCCGTGCGGTCCCGCTGGGCCTCGCCGGTCTTGCCGTGGCCGTGGCGGGTTCGATGGGCATGTGGAACATCGGCGCTGAAGGACAGATCATCGCCGGTGCCATCGGTGGTGCGTGGATCGCTCGCATCGCTCCCGAGCTCCCCGGCCCCGTCCTCATCCCCGCAATGTTGGGTGCCGCCGTCCTCGGCGGAGCCTTCCTGGCGTTGGGGCCGGCGCTCGCTCGCTCCCGCCTGGGTGTGAACGAGATCATCACCACGCTGATGCTCAACGAAGTGGCGATTCGAGTTGTCCGCTACCTGGTCAACGGCCCGTGGAAGGACCCGGAAGGCAACAACTTCCCGATCGCTCCCGAGCTCCCCGAACAGTCGGCGCTTCCCACGTTGTTCGAACGGGCGAACGTCGGCGTGCTGATCGCCGCGGTCGTGGTCATCGGTTTCGGCCTGTGGGCGTCGCGCAGCGCGTGGGGGTACGAACTGAAGATCGCGGGTTCGTCGGAAAAGACAGCGGAGTACGTGGGCATCTCGATGCGGGCGAAGCTCTTCACCGTGCTCGTGTTGTCGGGCGCCATCGCTGGCCTCGCCGGCGGAATCGAGCTGACCGGCTCGTCCTCGCGCCTCGTCGAAGGTGTGGCCAACGGCTACGGGTTCACCGGCATCATCGTTGCCGCACTGGCGCTGATGCGTCCATCCGGTGTCGCCGCCGTTGCGGTTGCGCTGGGCGCCGTGCAGATCGGCGGTGAGGCGATCCAAACACAGGGCGTGCCGTCCGCGACCTCGAACATCCTTCAAGCGCTCATCCTCTTCGGTGCGCTCACCGCAGCCGTGTTCTCGGAGTACCGGCTCGTCCGATCTGCCGCCGTTGCATCGGGAGCGGCCGCATGAATCAGGAAACGCTGATCGGCCTCTTCATTTCCGTCATCGAATTCGGCACGCTTCTCTATCTGGCTGCCCTCGGCGAGACCATCGCCGAGAAGTCGGGCGTCCTCAACCTGGGCGTTGAAGGCATGATGGCCATGGGCGGAATGACGGCATTCTGGGTCGGGGTCGAGACCGGCAACCCGTGGTTGGCGCTGGTGGCTGCGATGGTCGCTGCGGCGCTGTTCTCGATGATC
>CALBVR010000029.1 GCA_937969565.1 uncultured Acidimicrobiales bacterium
GCGGCGGGTGTCGACGTGGCGAACCTCGCGAACAACCATGCTATGGACTACGGCATGGAAGCGATGCTCACGGCCGTCGGCGCTGAGCTCCCCGACTTCGACAAGCCGATTTCGCTCACCACAGCGCTGATCGGCATGGGCGTCGGCGTCGGCGTGACGATGGCATCCGCCTGGGTTCCGGCCCGCAAGGCCGGACTGACCGCACCGATCACCGCCATCTCCGGGCATGACCAGGTCGACCCTCGGGAGAACACCCGGTCGCTCATCCTGGGTGGTGTCCTGTCGCTGGCCGGCGCGATCGCCACCGGCGTTGCGCTCTTCGGCGGGATCGACAGCACTGCCCTCATGTTGGGACTCCTCGGCGTCGGTGCCGCCACGCTCTTCATCGGGATCACGTTGCTGAGCCCGCTGGTCGCGGCGCCGATCTCCCGCACGCTCGGTGCGCCGATCGCCAAGATCTACCGGCGTCCCGGCGTGTTGGCGAAGGAGAACGCCGCTCGTAACCCTCGGCGTACCGCCACGACTGCGGCGGCCCTCATGATCGGGCTCTCGCTCGTCTCGATGGCGTTCGTCGTCGGCCAGACGTTGAAGTCCGACCTGAACGAGCTGCTCGAGACGACGGTTCAGGCCGACTACGCCGCCTTCGCAACGTCCCCGTCCGGCGAGGTTCCGGTTGCGGTGCTGTCCGAGATGGAGGCAAGCCCGCACCTCACGAACGTTGCAGGAATGCGCTACTGGGGCACCTCCATCGGCGGGATCGACACCGAGATCGGCACGCTCGAGCTCGCTTCGATCGATCAGGTCCTCGACCTCGGTCTGGTCGGCGGTGCATGGACGGACGTCGACGACAACTCGTTTGCGCTGCGGGAGACGCTGGTGGACGAGCGTGGACTGGCGCTGGGCGACAACGTCCCGGTCGAACTGGCCGACGGCTCGATCGTCGACCTCGAACTCGCTGCGATCTTCAGCGACGGCAACATCTTCGAGGGCGCCGTCGTCTCCGAGAACCGATACGACACGATCGGTGAGCAGGTCAACTACGACTGGGTCGCCGCATCGGTGGCCGAGGGCTCTACGACGGAGCAGGCCGATGCCTTCTTCGCCGACCTTTCGACCGCCTATCCGCAGCTCGATGCGCAGTCGGCCAGCGACTACCGCGAGAGCATCAGCGGCCAGGTGGACTTCCTCCTCCAGGTTCTGAGCGGCTTTCTCGGTCTGGCCATCCTCATCGCCTTCATCGGCATCGTGAACACGATGGCGCTGTCCATCTTCGAGCGGACTCGGGAGCTCGGTCTCCTGCGGGCCGTCGGCATGACTCGCAGCCAGATGCATCGAATGGTGCGCTGGGAAGCCGCCATCGTCTCTGGCGTCGGTGCACTGCTCGGGGCCGCCGTTGGCATCGTCTTCGGCATCCTCGTCGTCACCGCCACCCCGGACGAGTTCCTGTCGAACCTTGCGGTTCCGTGGACGTCGATCGGTGTGCTGGTCCTGGTGGCCTCGGCCGCCGGTCTGCTCGCCGGGTTCCTCCCGGCCCGGCGGGCAGGAAAGCTCAACGTCCTCGACGCCATCTCTCACTGACGTCCGCTGTCTCTTCCAAACCGCTCAACCACGCCAGGCCGGCGTTGGGGTCAGTCCACTGCGGCTGAGTCCGACGCCGGCCTCGGCGCGTCCGGCTCCGCCAAAGACTCCATCAACGCCAGACCACCAAAGGCCAGTCGTCCGCTTCACCGGGTCAGTAGCGCCGAGTTCGACGAAGTCGAACTCGGGTAGCGAGCGAAGCGAACGGCCTCTACCTCGAACGGATTTCGAGCTGCTTGCGGTTGGTGATGGTGTAGCGGCGGTCGGTCTGGCTCAGCCAGCCGAGCCGGATGAAGGCGCTGATGGCCTTGTTGACCCGCTCACGGGAGGCACCGACCATGCCGGACAGTTCCTCTTGCGTTATCGGCAGGGTGAACTCGTCGGCATCGCCGGCCAGTTCGAGCAGGCGCTTGGCGGTGCGGCCGGTGACGTCGAGGAACACGGAGTCGGCGAGAGCTTCGTCCATGGAGCGCAGACGCCGTGCGAGCATGTCGACGACGCGCCAGAGCAGTTCGGGGTGAGCCTCGTAGGTCCGGCGCACGGGGTCGTAGGGGATCTCGGCGACCTTGGACGGTTCGAGCGCACGAGCCTCCGCCGATCGGCCGAGACCGTCGAACAGGCCCATCTCGCCGAAGAGGTCGCCCTCTTCCATGAGCGCCACGACGGATTCCCGCCCGTCGATCGACTTGTTGGCGATGGCGATTCGCCCACTCGTCACGATGTAGAGCGCATCGGGCTCCTGCCCCTCGGCAAAGAGGACATCGCCCCGCCAGAGCGAGCGCTCGGTGGCGGCAGCGCTCAGTTCGGCGATGTATTCGGGGTCGACGTCCCGGAAGAGATCGACGGAGGAGAGGAGTGAGGAATCAACCATGACATAGGCGATGATAGTGACATGAGCCACCATCCTGCAGGTTCGACGGCAATCGGCATGGATTCCGTCTGGACCATCGTTGTGGCAGGTGGCTCGGGCCTGCGGTTCGGAATGCGCAAACAATTCGCAGATCTTCGAGGAATCTCCGTTCTGCAACGATCCGTGGATGCCGCCGGAGCATGTTCGACCGGTGTCGTCGTCGTCGTGCCGGCCGATGCGGTCGAGTCGACCGAGATCGTCGCACCCTCGGGCACCATCGTGCACGTCGTTGCCGGTGGTGCGAGCCGGGCGGAGTCGGTTCGGGCCGGACTCGCCGTCATCGACGACGACTGCGGTGTGATTCTGGTGCACGATGCCGCTCGTCCGCTGGCGTCCACAGCGCTGTTCCGTGCGGTGATCGATGCGGTTCGGGCCGGCGCCGACGCCGTCGTCCCCGGGGTGGCCGTGGCCGACACGATCCGGCGGCGCACCGGCGGTGTGGTCGACCGGGATGAGCTGTTGGCAGTCCAGACGCCTCAGGGCTTCCCCGCCGCTCAGCTCCGTGCGGCCCACCATGGAGCGGCCGAGGCCACGGACGATGCCACGCTGGTCGAGCGAGCCGGTGGTTCCGTTGTCGTCGTGCCCGGCGAGGCAGCCAATCGAAAGATCACGGATCCGGTGGATCTCCTCACGGCCGGCGCCATGCTCGACGCAGCTGAAGGAGCAGATCATGACTGACTTTCCTGCGATTCGGGTGGGCCAGGGATTCGACATCCATCCGTTCTCCACCGATCCCGATCGTCCGATGATGCTGGCCGGAGTGGCGTTTCCCGGTCCGGGCCTCGCCGGCCACAGCGATGCGGACGTGATCGCCCATGCCGTGACCGATGCGTTCCTCGGCGCCGCCGGCCTCGGTGACATCGGATCGCACTTCCCCGACACCGATCCAGCACTCAAGGGCGCCGACAGCATCGAGCTTCTGCGGGCGGCGATGCGCGGCGTCCGTGACGCCGGATGGACACCACTCAACGCCGACTGCTCCGTGGTGCTGGACGCGCCAAAGCTCGCACCCGTTCGGGAAACCATGCAGGAACGACTGACCGAGGCCGTCGGGGCCCCGGTCACCATCAAGGGAAAGCGACCGGAAGGCATCGGTGCCCTCGGTCGGGGTGACGGAATCGCGTGTTGGGCCGTCGCCCTGGTGGCCCGCCCTCAATGATCCCCGATTCGGCGACCTTCTCCATCGGCCCCTTCCGCTTCTACCGAGTACGAGAACCCCGAGCGCAACGCATCCGCCAGGTCCTCATCGGACTGCCGTTCTTCGGCATCGCCCTTGCGCTGTCCGTAGAGGCCGCGCTCGGGGTGAACCCCTGGACCGTTTTCCACGGTGGCGTCGCCGAACGAACGCCGCTGACCATCGGTACCGCAACCGTGCTCACGGGAGTCGTGCTCCTCTTCGCTTTCCCGTTCCTCCGCGAGCCCATGGGCATCGGCACGCTGCTCAACGTGGCGATCATCGGGTTCGTCGTCGACCTCGTTCTGTGGGTCGTCCCCGACCTCACGTCCATGCCGCTGCGCGTGGCGGCCCTGGCGGTGTCGCCGGCGCTGATCGGCCTCGGGTCCGGCCTGTACATCGGTGCCGGTCTCGGGCCGGGCCCCCGGGACGGGCTGATGACCGCCTTGGAACGTCGGGGGTTGCCCGTCTGGCTGGCGCGCACGCTGATCGAATTCACGGCGTTGTTGGTGGGCTGGCTGCTCGGGGGCGACGTCGGCCTCGGGACCGTCTGGATGGCCGGATCGGTCGGTTGGTTCGTGGACTTCTTCCTCCGAAAGTTCCGGCTGCCGGACTGATGAGGACGCAACGACGGGTTTTCGCCCGGTGTGACACAAGTTGCGCCACATTGTCGACGCCGGAGCGGTGTCGGTACCGTTTCTAGGTTGTCCACGGCGTTCCCTGAAGGGGCGATATGAAGATCCGACACCTCCTCTCACTGCTGGCGGCGCTCGCAGCGTTCTCCGCAGTAGTGGTTCCCACGGCGGTCGGGGCCCAGGCGACCCCCACATGCAACGGCATTCCCGCAACGATCGTGGGTACTGAAGGGGACGACATCATCACCGGCACGAATCGTGCAGACGTGATCGTGGGCCTCGGCGGCAACGACCGCATTCGTGCTGGCCGCGGCGCCGACATCATCTGCGGCGGCCGTGGCCGCGACCGCATCTGGGGTCAGAGCGGTGCCGACAAGATCTTCGGAGAGGGCGGCAACGACCGCATCGATGGCGGCAATGGACTCGATCGTCTCGAAGGCGGCAACGGCTTCGACCGCCTCATCGGCGGACCCTCGGACGACGTGCTCATCGGCGGCTCCAGCCGCGATCGCCTCGACGGACGTGATGGCGACGACACGTGCACGCTCGACACCGCCGACAACCTTCCCGTCGACTGCGAGGGCGGGAACTTCCGAATTCGCACCGGGTCCGGCGACACGGTCGTCACCCCGAACCTGCGCAATTCGCATGTGGTGACGCGACACTGCTTCGCCTTCTCTGACCGTTGCGACGACTTCTACGTCGCCCGTGTCCGCCTCGACGGTGCCGGAACGTTCGACGCGCTGAACATCCACGCCTTCAACAGCGACGGCGAGCAGATCGCCAGCTATGGGAACGTCGGCGACACGTACGGCGGCGTGTTCCTGTTCAGCGAACGCCCGCAGGCCATCGAGGTCGACAGCGGCGGCGGCTCGTGGAGCATCGTGTTCGTGGACCGGGATGGCGTCGACGTCGGCAAGAACGTCGTCGCCGGAGAGGGCAACCACGTGTACCTCATCAACAACCCGCTGGGCGGGCTGGTGACGGCCTCCGCGGAGTGGACGGGCGACGGCCAGTTCAGCGTCGTTGCCGTCTCACCGTCCGAAGGCCGGGATCTGGCCATCAACGAGGTTCGTTTCGGTGCAACGCCGCCGTTCAGCGCCACGTCGGTGACCAAGTCCGGTGTGCAACTCGTGCAGGTGATCTCGGACGAGGGCACCTGGAACGTGAGCCTCGCGAACTGATGGCACGGCAGCGGGGTGCACGTGGTGGGAAGCCCCGCCAGGGCGCGCGCCCGAACCGGCCGAACAAGGGCGCTCCCCGAGCGAATCCCCGGACCCAGAAGCCGGAGCGTGTGGGCAGCGCCGGTGAAGGTCGACGAGCCGGCGGTCCCGGAGGCGATCGGGTCGAAGGGCGGCACGCCGTTCGAGAGCTGCTGCTAGCGGGCACCCGTCGCACCCGTGAGGTCGTGCTTTCCGTCGGCCTCGATTCGGCTCCGATCATCGAAGACATCGTCGAACTCGCCGAGGAGAACCGGGTGCCGGTTCGTGAGGTCGGCAAGGGTGCATTCGATGCGCTCTCGCACACGGAGTCGGCGCAGGGCGTACTGGCCGAGGCGGACCCGCTCGAGACCATCGATGTCGAGGACCTGATCGACGACGTCGTCGCACCCTTCCTCGTGATGGTCGACGGCGTGACGGATCCGCACAACCTCGGCGCCATCTTCCGGTCAGCCGACGCCGCCGGCGTGACCGGAATCGTGCTGCCGAAACATCGCTCCGCCCGGATCACGGCAACCGTCACCAAGACCGCTGCCGGCGCCGTCGAGCATGTACCGATCGCCACCGTCCCCGGTGTTCCTGCTGCAATCACGTCGCTCAAGGAACGAGACGTCTGGGTCGTGGGGCTCGATGAAGCCGGACCCCGCTCGATCTTCGGGTTGGACCTGGCCGACCAACCGCTCTGCATGGTGCTCGGCGCTGAGGGGCCGGGCCTTTCCCGGCTGACCCGGGAACGCTGCGACGCACTGGTGTCCATCCCGATGCAGGGCACCGTGGCTTCGCTGAACGTGGCATCGGCGGCCACGGTGGCCCTCTTCGAGGTCACGAGGCGTCGACTCGGGTGAGTCTTCGTGCGGGCATCATCTCGCTGCACACGTCGCCGCTGACCCAGGCGGGCTCGGGTGACAGCGGCGGAATGAACGTCTACATCCGCGAGTTCGTGAGCTCGCTCACACAGGCCGGCGTGCAATGCGATGTGTTCGTCCGCCGCTGGTCCGACGAGCTCGATCCGGTCGTGGAGGTCGAACCCGGCTTCCGGGTCGTGCATGTGCCGGCTGGTCCGGTGGACATGGCGAAAGAGGAGCTCCCGGCGATCGTCGATGAGTTCACCGACTGGGTGCGCAACTGGCTCGGACAGCATCCGGTCGACGTCCTCCATGCGAACTACTGGCTCTCCGGGGTGGTCGGCCATCAGCTCAAACATCCGATGGCACTTCCGCTCGTGACCACGTTCCACACCCTCGCCCGGGTCAAGGCCGAGATGGGCGACCGGGAACCGCAGCGACGGGTCGATGCCGAGGTGCACGTCGTCGGCTGCTCCGACGTGCTCGTCGCCAACGCGGCGGAGGAGCGGCGCCAACTCATCGAGCTCTACGGAGCGGACCCGGACCGGATCGAAATCATCGCCCCCGGGGTCGACCGGGCGCTGTTCCGTCCCGGATCGAAGGCCGGTGCCCGCGAGGCCATCGATATCGAGGATGGTCCACTGCTGTTGTTCGTCGGTCGAATCCAGCCGCTGAAGGGTGTCGACATCGCCGTCCAGGCGCTGGCAGAGCTTCCCGATCCCCGTGCCCGGCTGATGATCGTCGGTGGCGCCAGCGGGCTCGAGGGCAGCGATGAAGTGGTTCGTATCGAAGCGCTGATCGAGAACCTCGGACTCGAGGATCGTGTGCTGTTCGTGCCACCGCAGCCCCACTACGCGCTCTCCACCTACTACCGGGCCGCCGACGTCGTCGTCATGCCGTCTCGGAGCGAGTCCTTCGGTCTGGTGGCGCTCGAAGCGGCCGCCTGCGGTCGACCCGTGGTGGCCGCAGCGGTCGGAGGCCTGCGCACGCTCGTCGACGACGGGGTGACCGGCTACCTCCTCGAAGAGCGGGATCCGGCGGCCTACGCCGACCGGATCGCCCGCATCCTGGAGGACCCCGTGCACGCCGCCGAACTCGGCGCCGCCGCGGCCATGGCCGCCGGCCGGTACCCGTGGTCCGGCCTCGCCGGCCGGCTTCGCCGGGTCTACCTCGATCTCGTCGAGGCCCGCTCGCCCGTGCAGTGCTAGTCGTTCCTCGGCCCAGAGGGCCTCGTCACTTCTGGCCTTTTCTCCGCTTCGCTCCGAAAACGCCCTGGGGCTTCGGGTGACGGGGTCGCGTCTCACTTTCACCCATTCGGGTGAACGGGGTCGCGTCTCACTTTCACCTGTTTGCTGATGGGCGCTCGTGCACCCTTGGGATCTTGGCCGTCCGTACACTTTCTTGATGGACGAATTTGCACCGCCTTCCGACGTTGAGCGGCACGCCGCACTCGAATGCCTGACCACGTGGTTGGCCGGACTCGACGAGCATCCGATGGTGGCCGCGGTCGTGGCGGACGAGGAGAGCGAGCTCGACCGGTGGTTCGTTCGAGTCACGGGTGAGGCGAAGGACGTCTGGTCGGTGTGGTTCACCCTCGGCCAGCGCACGCTTGCGCACGAATCCTTCGTGATGCCTGCACCCGAGGAGAACGAGGCGGCGTTCTACAGCCAACTGCTCCGGCGCAACAACGGCCTCCGCGACGTGGCGTTCAGCATCGGCGCAGAGGAGGCGATCTTCCTGCGTGGCCAGCACGACCTGCGGACGATCAGCGATGAAGCGCTCGATCGGATTCTCGGCTCGTACCACGCAACCGTGGAGGCCAGCTTCACCGCCGCAATCCGCCTCGGCTTTGCCAGCCGGTTTTCGAGCTGAGCGGGCACGGCACGGGGCGGGGGCGGGAACACGGCCCGACCGTCAACTTCCCCGATGCCGGTCGGACCGCACCCGATGAACAAAGAATACATGAAATGCATTGAAAAGCAACATGAGCGGATCCGGTAGGCTTCCACGCATGAAATTGCAGATCGTTGGTGGTGGGAAGATGGGCGAGGCGCTGCTCGGCGGCGTGCTCAACACGGGCTGGGCAACGGCCGACGAGGTGGCCGTCGTCGAACCCGCTGATGGCCGTCGGGACGAACTCGCGGCGACCTACCCCGGCCTCGCCGTCGGCACCGAGCCGCACACGGGCACGGACGCCATCATCGCGGTCAAACCTCAGTACGTGCCCGAGGTCGCCGCACAGCTCGCCGCAGCCGGCGTCGGGCGGATTCTCTCGATCGCGGCCGGTGTCACGATCGCCACCATCGAGGCGGCGGCACCCAGCAGCGCCGTCGTGCGATGCATGCCAAACACCCCATCGCTCGTGGGTGCTGGCGCGTCTGCGATTGCAGCGGGGTCCCAGGCGCACACCGCAGATCTGGACTGGGCCGAAGCGATCCTCGGTTCGGTCGGAACGGTTGTGCGCCTCGACGAATCAGCACTCGATGCGGTCACCGGTCTCAGCGGCTCCGGCCCGGCGTATGTCTTTCATCTCGCGGAAGCGTTGATCGACGCCGGCATCGCTGAGGGCCTCGAGCCGGCGGTTGCCGATGCGTTGGCCCGACAGACGATTCTTGGCGCAGCGACCCTGATGGTCGAAACCGGTGAGGATCCCGGCGTCCTGCGGGAGAACGTGACCTCGCCCGGAGGCACGACGGCTGCGGGCCTTGCCGTCTTCGCCGACGCGGACCTCCTCGGTCTCGTTGGCCGTGTCGTTCACGCTGCGGTCGAACGGTCGCGGGAGCTCGGCGCGAGCTGACAAATGGCGAAAGAACGCAGAAAGTGCGGCGTTCCGCGCGCTCATTCGCGCCCGCTGCGCGATCCGTGTGGCTTTTTCATGTCCGCATTTGCGTTCTGCTCTGGACCGAATATGGTCTGCCTCTGCAAGCGGAGAAGGGGCTAACCAACGTGGGTCAATTCGACGAACGTCGACACTTCATGACAGTCGCAGAAGTGGCACAACTGATGCGAGTGTCCACCATGACGGTGTACCGACTGATCAAGGCGGGGGAACTCTCCGCCGTTCGGGTGGGCCGGTCGTACCGGCTGCGTCCCGACGACGTCGACCGCTACCTGGGTGATCGATACACCGAGGCCGGCTGAGACGGCGACGGCGCAACCCACTGGCGCTCTTCATCGAGGACCGGGTGCTTCGGCATCTGGTCCTCGATGCATTTTTGACCGGAAGTCGGGTGGGGGCGGAGCGCCACCGGCGATGCCGGTAGCCTGACGCCGTGCCTCATCATTCGACCATCACGTTCCTGAGCGACTTTGGCCACCAGGACGAATTCGTGGGCGTCGTGCACTCGGTGATTCGCTCGATCGCACCGGAGGTCGGTGTGGTCGATCTCACGCACGGCATCCGTCCGCACGACGTTCGGGCCGGCGCCCTGGCCCTCGCCCGATCGGTCGAATACCTCTGTCCGGGCGTGGTCCTTGCGGTGGTCGATCCCGGCGTGGGAACCGATCGCCGGGCTGTCGCAGTTGAAGTTGGCGACGGGGTGTCCGTGCTGGTCGGCCCGGACAACGGCCTCCTGGCCTCCGCTGTGGCCATGGTTGGTGGCGCCTCCCGGGCGGTCGAGCTCACGAGCACCGATCATCAGTTGCCCCGCATCGGCTCCACGTTCGATGGACGGGACGTGTTCGCTCCGGCGGCCGCACACTTGGCAATGGGAGTCGACCTCACCGAGTTCGGTCCGCTCATCGACCCGGCCACATTGATGCCGGGGCTGCTTCCGATCATCGGAGTGGAGGACGGTGCGCTCGTCATGGAAGCGCTCTGGATCGATCAGTACGGCAATGTACAACTCAACATCAGCCCGGACGATTTGGCGGATTGGGGCGATCCGTTCACCCTTGTCGTCGCCGACCGCCGCCAAACGATCGCGATGCGGCGTGCGTACCGGGACATCGGCACCAACGAGGTCGGCGCCGTTGTCGACTCGAGTGGTCTGGTGTCGCTCGCCGTCAATGGCGGATCGGCCGCCGCAACGCTCGGCATTTCGCCGAACGACGAGCTGCGAATCGAACGGCTCGATGGCCCCGCCGGCTTCTCGACGCCGGTCACGCTGGGACGATCGGAGTAATCATGCGACCCAAGATCACGATCACGATCATTCTTCTGCTGCTCGCCATCGTCGGAGCGGCAATGTTGCAGTTCGTGTTGCTCGCGAACTGAACGTTCAGTCCATCCGGCTGAGGGCTCGGACGACGACCTCCGCTCGCTCGAGCGTGACTGGCGGGGGCGAGGAAGCCGGCTCCGGAGCGGCTGGCACGTCAGCGTCACCGCTGTCCGTTGGGACTTCGGCCGGAGCGTTGAGCGGCGTCGGTGTTGGTTCCGGCTCTGTCGCCGGAGCGTCCGGAGGTTCGGCCGGCTCGGCTTCCGGTTCTGGTTGCGGCTCGGGTTCGGGGGCGTTCTGCAGCTTCATGAACCGATGGGTGGTGTAGAGGCGGGCGGGGTTGTCCGGGTCCCGGATGACGCCGACGCCGATGTGGGTGAACTCGGGATCGACGATGTTGGCGTAGTGGCCGGGCGAGGCGATGAATGCGTCCATGACCGAGTCGACATCAGGGCCGGTGCCCACGTTCTCACCGAGCTTCGCCCAGTCCTGGGTGAGGCCGGCGCTGATGGGACTGGCGTGGCAGATGTGCTTGTCTGCACCGCACACGCCGTTCTTCATCTGATTGGTCCAGCCTCGGGCGAGGCTGATCAGTTCGTTGTCCACCTGGAGCGCTGGCAGGCCGGCGGCCGCTCGAGCCTGGTTCACGCCGGCGACGAAGGCGGATTCCTCGCTCGGTGACGCCGTCGCCGCTCCAGCGGTGGCGAGAAGGGCAACCACCAGGGAAAACACGGCGAGCACAGCCATGGGCAGTGGTGCTCGTCGTGTCGTGGCGGGGTGGTGGAGTGGAGACATTGAGAACTTCCCGGTCAGGGGTGGGCCGGATGGTCCGGCCTGGCGTGCTCAATAGTCATCGGCCTGGAAAGTTGACCACCTTGAGTGGTCATGTGTGCTCATCGAATGTGCGTTGCGTGGCGTGTTTGGCTCAGGTGTCCCAGTTCCGGCAGCCCGGGACCGGTGGGCCATCTGACCTGCTGTACTTCGTGAATCGGTGCACAAGCGGTACGGTGACACTGTGGCGATCGAACGGGACATTCCAGAGGCGACGGTTTCCCGTCTTCCCCTGTACCGGCGGTCCCTCGTGGAGCTCGCCAGCAAAGGCGAGTCGACCGTGAGTTCGGCCCGGCTTGCCGAGCTGGCCGGCGTGAATGCGGCCAAGGTGCGCAAGGACCTCTCGCACCTCGGCAGCTATGGCGTGCGCGGTGTCGGCTACGACGTTGAATACCTCTTGCGCCAGGTCGGTGAGGCGCTCGGCCTCGACGTCGACGCACCCGTCGTCATCGTCGGCATGGGCAACCTCGGCCAGGCACTCGCCCGGTACGGCGGCTTCGAGAGCCGCGGTTTCCCGATCACCGCCTTCATCGATTCAGACCCGGAGAAGATCGGTACCGAGTTCGATGGGGTGCGGATCGATCACCTCGATGACCTGCCTCGCCTGGTTCAAGAACGTGGACTCAGCGTCGGCATCATCGCCACGCCCGCATGGGCGGCACAGCGGGTCGCCGACCGGATGGTCGAGGCCGGCATCCGATCGATTCTGAACTTCGCTCCCACCATCATCTCGGTCCCGCCGGAGATTCCATTGCGCAAGGTGGATCTCGCCACCGAGTTGCAGATCCTCAGCTACTACCAGCAGCGGGGGTCGGTCGAGGACGGCCGCAGCGCCTGACCAGGCGCAGATCGGCGCCGCGAGCGCAAAATTCGCGTGAAGAAGGTCACGAATCGGGAAGCCTCTGGGGCTTGGCCCGGTTTCGATTGACACGCCATTGTTGAGAAGAGCGAAAAATGACCCCGGCAAGGGTGGCCATCCGCTCACAATTCCGAGAGACTGAGAAGCGATGTCCGTTGTCGTCATAGGCTTGAACCACCGATCGGTGCCGCTCGATGTTCTCGAGCAGATGTCCATCAGCGACGACGAGCTTCCAAAGATCCTCACCGACCTCACCGCATCCCCGGATGTGTCCGAGGCCGTGGTGGTGTCCACGTGCAACCGGACCGAGATCTACGCCCGGGCGGAACGCTTTCATCCGGCGTTCGGCGACATTCGCGACGTGCTCGCCCGCCACTCGGGCCTCCCGCTCGACGCATTCGCCGAGCACCTCTACGCCCACTACGACGACGATGCCGCCCGCCACCTCTTCTCGGTGACCTGCGGCCTCGACTCCGCCGTTCTCGGCGAGACCGAAATTCTCGGCCAGGTCCGTCGAGCGTTCGAGCAGTCGCAGGACAACGACGCCTGCGGTGTTGGCCTCACCGACCTCTTCACCGCCTCCTGCACTGCGGGTCGCAAGGTCCGAGCCAACACCGGCATCGCCCGCAACATCACCTCGGTCTCTCGTGCCGCAGTCGCCATGGCCACCGCAAACCTCGGCACGCTCGAGGGTCGAGCCATTTGTGTCCTCGGCGCCGGCGAAATGAGCGAAGGCATGACCGTGTCGCTTCGGGACGCCGGCACCCGTGAGATCGTGATCAGCAACCGAACCATCGAGCGGGCCCAAGGCCTCGCCGAACGGGTTGGTGGCGTGGTCGCTCCGCTGTCGGAGCTTTCGAGCACGATTGCCAATGTCGACGTCCTGCTGACCGGCACCGGCGCAAACTCGCTCATGATCGAACACGACGCCCTCGTCGAGGTCATGCAGGATCGTCCCGATCGCCCGTTGCTGATTGTCGACATCGCCGTTCCCCGCGACGTCGACCCGGCATGCGCCGACATCGATGGCGTGACCCTCCTCGACATGGAGGATCTCACCGCCTTCGCCGAGGCTGGCCGGGCCGAACGCCGCAACGAGATCGCCGCCGTTCGGGCCGTGATCGACGACGAAGTCGCCCGGTTCAAGGCCGCAGTTGCCGGCCGCCAGGTCGAGCCGCTGGTGTCCGCCTTCCGCCGTCAGGTCGAAGAGCTCCGGCAGGCCGAAGTGGCCCGACTGGGCGCTGATGCCGCCGACCGCGATCAGGTCGACGCAGCGACGCGGGCGATCATGAACAAGCTGCTGCACGGCCCGATGGCCGAGCTGCGCGAAGCCGCTGGCACGCCACGTGGTGAGCGACTCGCCGAAGCGCTCCGTGAGCTCTTCGACGTCGATCTCGACAGCTGACGCGTCGTCACCCTCCTAGGCTGTTCGCATGATCCTGCGTGCCGCGACCCGGGGGAGTGCGCTCGCACTCTGGCAGACCAACCATGTGCGCGATCGGTTGATCGCCGCGGGTGTGGCGGAGGACGTGGAGATCATCACGGTGTCCACCTCTGGCGACCGGGACAAGACCACGCCGATCCATGCGATGGGTGGCAAGGGCGTCTTCGTCAAAGAGGTGCAGGCGGCCGTGCTCGACGGCCGAGCGGATCTGGCCGTGCACTCGGCGAAAGATCTTCCTGCGCTCACCCCTGAGGGATTGGTCGTGGCCGCGGTGCCGGAGCGGGCCGATGCCCGAGACAGCCTGGTGGGCGCCACGCTCAACACCCTCCGCGAGGGCGCCGTCGTCGGAACCGGATCGGTCCGTCGGAAGGTTCAGCTGCAACAGCTCCGCCCGGATCTGGTGTTCCAGGAACTTCGCGGCAACATCGACACGCGTCTCGCCCGCTTGGACACGCTCGATGCGGTCATCATGGCGGCCGCCGCGCTCGACCGCCTCGATCGCACGCCCGAGGTCGAGCAACGGCTCGACGTGGATCAGATGATTCCGCAGGTCGGCCAAGGCGCTCTCGCGATCGAAACCCGAGCCGATGCCCCCGACGTCACCGCGCTCGTCCGCGCGATCGATGACGAGGTGGCACGGCGGCTTCTCGATGCGGAGCGGGCCTTTCTGATCGAGCTCGGGGGTGACTGCGATCTTCCTGCCGGAGCACATGCCCGGCTGGGCGACGGCGGCGTCGATCTCGATTTCCGGGCGGTGCTCGCAAACGACGCTGGCGATCGCGTGGAGCGGGTGCAGCTGGCTGGGCCGGATGGCGTCGCCCTCGGTCTTGAAGCCGCTCGCCATCTCCGGGGTCTCGTCGGCTCGTGACCGCAACGGGCGACCTCTTCGGCCTTCGGGTCGTGGTGACCCGAGCGATTGATCAGGGGGCACCGCTGGTTGCGGCGATCGCGGCTGCGGGCGGAACGCCCATCGTTCTCCCACTCCTCGAACTCCGGGACCCCGTCGGTGGATTGCAGCACCTCAGCGATGAGCTGCGCCAGCTGCGACCGGACGACTGGTTGGCCGTCACCTCGCCGAACGGCGCCCGGAGGGTGGTGGCTGCTGGGCCGCCGGAACCCCACAGCCGACTCGCGGTGATTGCTGCAGGAACCGCCGCCGTCTTCCTCGACGCCGGATGGACGCCGGACCTCGTTCCCGCCGATCCGTCGTCAACGGGAATGGTCGAAGCGTTTCCCCCGCCAGATGGATCTGCCCGAGTGCTGGTCGCACAGGGTGACGCAGCTCGCCCCACGCTCGCCGAAGGGTTGCGGAAGGCAGGCTGGCGGGTCGACACGGTCATCGCCTACGAGAACGTGCAGCCTGCGCACGACGCAGCAGCAGTTTCGCTCGCAGCGGAGGCCGACGTGGTGGTGTTCGCCTCGCCGTCCGCAGTGGAGCGGCACGTCGGCCTGGTCGGCCACACGCCGGTCGTCGCTGTGTGTATCGGAGCCGTGACCGCCGCTTCCGCCGCGTCTCAGGGTTTCCGCGTGATCACCGCACCGGCGCCCACCACCGACGCGTTGATGGCTGCGATTCGGTCGGTGCGCTCCTGACGACTGGGCCGAACGGCCCATTCACCTCTCCAGTACTCAAGGTTGATTCACCCGCCACCGTTCTTGGTCGGGTCCGTCGCGTCCTGCCTGCCCATCGGAGCCATCCCGCCAGATGAAACTGAAGCTTCTGCAACGAGCCGTCGAGACCGACGACCCGATCGAGGAATCAACGCCCGGTGAGCGCCTCGACGACGGGGGCGAACTCCTCCATGTTTTCCGCATTGATGGACACGTAACTGAGGCCCCATCGATCTCGCCAGCGTTGGACTTCGTCGACGCATTGCTGCGCAGATCCGACGAGGGCGTGGGGTGAGGCCAGTGCCTCTTCGGCACTGATCCCAAGCAGTGGCGCCATCTCGGCGGCGACCTTCTCGCGATCGTCCGTGATCATGGCGAGGTGAATTCGGGTCTGGAGCTCGAGTGCGTCGAAGCGCTCGCCAGCACCCTCGCGGACCCACTCGATCTTGCGGTCCGTCTCTTCGAGCGTGGCGTTCCGGCCCGCTCGCTCGTCGATCACACCGGCTGTCAGCGCCGGGTTGATGCCGACGATGTCGGCCTTTTCGCCGGCGAGTCGGAGCATCTTCGGCTTGCCACCGGCCAACAGGAGCGGGATGTGGGACTGTACGGGCGCCGGGCCCGGCCGATCACCGGCGATGGTGTAGTG
Source organism: uncultured Acidimicrobiales bacterium (assembly GCA_937969565.1). Taxonomy (GTDB): domain Bacteria; phylum Actinomycetota; class Acidimicrobiia; order Acidimicrobiales; family SHLQ01; genus SHLQ01. The sequence goes on from CALBVR010000029.1 coordinate 15,911, forward strand.
CGTCCCGGCGTGGTCGACGTGACCCGTTCGCAAGAGGCCCATCAGGATGTCGACCGACTCCCGCAAACGCTCGATTCTCGTTCCCGGGGAGTCCAGGGGGATGGCCGACAGCTCGTAGTCCGTCGTCATCCAGCCAGCGCCGATCCCGAGTTCGAGCCTGCCGCCAGACACCGCATCGAGTGTGGCCAACTCCTGTGCGACCACGATGGGGTTCCGGTAGTCGTTGGCCAGAACGAGTGGAAGTACCCGCAGGGTGGAGGTGGCGGTAGCCGCCGCCATCAGGCCAATGAGCGGTGCCGGCTGCTCGGTGAAGTGGTCGGACAACGTGACGGTGCTGAACCCGAGCTCCTCAGCCCGGCGAGCGGTGTCGGCCAACTGATCGGCCGGTGTTCCGGCCAGGGATGCGCTGAAGCGAAATGGTGCGGGCATCGCATGAGTCTACGAGCCGTCGCGCTGGAGAAATCGGGAACCGACTGGGGATGTCGGGCGTGTGGTTGTTGTGCACACCACAATGTTCGTCATGGCAACGCCCGGCGTCCCGTCGCGGACGGGAACCGAGTCGTTCGACGTGGCCGCAACCGGCGTAGCGTTCACCGACTTCTATCGTGCACATCGCACGCCGCTCGTGCGCGCACTCACGGTCACGCTTGGGGACCGTGCGCTGGCGACCGAAGCGGTGGACGAAGCGATGACACGTGCCGTCGGCCGCTGGTCGAAGGTGTCGGGCTACACGGCGCCTGAGGGCTGGGTGTATCGGGTCGCCTACAACTGGGCGACGAGCCGGTTTCGTCGGCGCAAGCGGGATCGTGAATACGCACCCCGGATCGCACGGGAAGACGTTGTTTCGCCGGCGGGCTTCGACCCCGACCTGCACGACGCGCTGGCGACCCTCTCCGACGAACATCGAGCGGTGCTCACTCTTCGCTTCTTCTTCGATTGGAACGTCGAAACCACGGCCGAGGTTCTGCAGGTCAGCCCCGGGACCGTCAAGAGCCGTACCTCTCGAGCGCTCGATGCGCTCTCTGTGCAGTTGGCTGCCACACACGCACCTCGCCGGCAACAGGAGATGGGCCAGTGAACCTCGAAGACCGTCTCCGACAACACTTCCAGTCGACCGAAACGGACGAGCTCGCTCCCGATCCCGCGCCGATCGTCCGAGCCGCTGACCGACGCACGACCCGCAACCGGGTCGCCACAATTGCGGCAGCCACGATGGTTGGTGTGGGAGCGCTGCTCGGTGTCTCCGCGCTGACGAATGAGCCATCGGTTGTGAATCTGGCGGACGCTGAAGAGGCGGCCGTGGCGGAAGTGCCCGTCGAGGAGGCCGGCAACGATGTCGACGAAGCGTCGGCATCGAGCAAGGAGGCGCCCGAGGGAGACGGGGAGCTCGACCTGGCGTCCACATTGGAAGCCTCGATCGCGGCGGGTTTCAATCGTCCGACCCTGGTTGGCGTTGATGATGGGTTCGCCGGTCTGCACGTTGGTGTGTCTGGCGTGATGGCGCTCCGCTCAACCGATGGTCTGTCCTTCTCCGAATCCCCGACCTCCGGCTTCCCGGACGGGGTGGTCAGCTTCATGAGTCCGATCGTCCACGACGCCGGCACGTTCGCCGTCCTGTTCGTTGCCGACGGGCCGACCCCGGGAACGACGTCGGTGGCAACCTCGGCCGACCTTCTCGAGTGGACCGTTGCTTCGTTGCCCGATGACGGTGAACAGGACGTCTTCTCGCAGAGCATCGCCATCGACGGATCGGTCGTGGTCGTGGCGGGTGGTTCCTTTCCCGCCTTCGTCGATCCGGCACTGGAGGCGGTGGAGCTCGGCCTCCTCGACATGGAGGCGCTTGAGCAGAGCTGCGGTGTCTACTGGGACGGACCCAGCGACCCGATCGAGATCCTCGATTGTGCGACCGACACGCCGCTGGTCACCATCGAACCCGGGGCCCCGGGTCACGCCGAGTTGCTGGCAGCAGCGGAGTCTCCGGGCGAGCCCGATGGCGCCATTGCCGTGTGGACCGGCTCGGTTGGTGGCGAGTTCTCGCTGCAGACCATCGAGAGCGCCGGCTTCTCGAGTCCGTTCGTGGCTTCAACAGGGGCCGGCTTCGTTCTTCTCGACGCTGGTGATGGCGGCGCGTCCATTCGAACGTCGACCGATGGCGCCTCCTGGGGCGATCCGGATCTCCTTGACGGTTCGTTCAACCAGCTCGTTCGTCGAGACGACTCGGTCTTCGCTGTCGGAGTGGTCGACGGAGTGTTCTCCGCACGATCGATTGGCCCCGAAGACGTCGGCCTCGACGCGGACCTCCCGCTCGGCGACGACTATCGCTTGGGTTGGATCACCGGCGTGTCGAGCGGGCCGGCGGGGGCCGCCGTGCTGGCCACAGGCGTGCCGAACTCCGGGTTTCCCTCCGACGAGATCCCAGAATCCGTCACGGTCACCGTCGACGGCTACACGCTTGTCACGGGCCTCGAGTCCGGGCCGTTCGTCGTCACCGGCCCCGACGGTGAGATCATCCATGACCTGCCCGATGGTTCGTCGATCATCGGCGACGGCGAGGACATGGACGGTGTCGCTCGCTTCGAGGGTCCGGACGACGAGCGTCTGACCATCCTGGATCCGGAGACGGGCGCCGACCTTTTCACGCTCACGCAAGAAGAGTTCGTCGCCGCGATGGGCATCGATCTCTCGTTCCTCGACGAAGAGACCGACATGCCGGTGGGGCCGCAGTCCGTGACCGTGCTGTTCACCACCGGTGATGGGCAATGGGTCGAACTCGAGGGTCTCCCCGAACTGACCTTCGACAGTTTTGTGACGCTCGAAGCGGTTGGCGACGACGAGGTGCTCGTTCGTGTCGACCGGGTCGCCATGCCGCCGGAAGAACTGATGATGCTGGAGGAGGTCGACGAGCCGACGGCCGAGCAGTTGGCGGCGGTCGAGGCGTGGCAGCAGGAGCAGCAAGCAGCCAGCCAGTTGATCCGGATTCCGGTCGCCTGACCTCCCCCTCTGGACGGCCTCCCCAGATTTCTGGGAACCTTTCGCCTGTGATGGGCGTAGGAAGGGCGTGGAGGCAGCAACGCTCGATCTTCGGGACCCCGATGTCCCCGGTACGGCATCGTCCGGTCGCGCCCGAGTGGGCGTGCGCGGAATGAGCACGTCGTTCGAGTCCGTCTATCGGCAGCATCGTGACGAACTGGTGCGGGCGTTGTCCCTTGCATTGAACGACGAAGGACTCGCGGCAGAGTCCGTCGATGAGGCGTTCACCCGGGCGCTCCATCGCTGGCATCTCGTCGGCACGTTCCCCAACCCGCAGGCGTGGGTGTACCGCACGGCCCGAAACCATGCGATGTCGCGCTTTCGTCGGCGAAGCCGGGACCGGCGCTACGCCCACAAGGTCGGCACCGCCACGCTGGTGGACGATCGCCTCCCGGATCCAGCGCTTGCCGATGCGCTTCGGCGCCTGCCGGACGACCAACGAAACGTGCTCGTACTCCGGTACTACCTCGACTGGTCCGTCGAAGCGACGGCCGACGTGCTCGACGTTTCGCCCGGCACGGTCAAGAGCCGTACAAGCCGAGCGCTCAATGAACTGAACCGACTCCTCGGAGGGTCACGATGACAAACGAACCGAATCTCGAGAACCGACTGCGCTCCGGGCTGCAACAGGCTGCCCCCGGATCCGTCGTGGAGCGTCCGGGCGTGGACGAGCTCGCCGCAGTGGTGTCCGGCCGGCAGCGCCGCAACAAGATCGCCGGCGCAGCCGCCGCGGTGGTTGGCGTGGTCGCCATTGCCGGTGGCGGGCTGATCGCTGCCCTGCCGGATGGCGACACGAGCGATGTGGTCGTCGCCGCACCTGACGAAGCTGCAGACGCAACATCGGACCCGGCGGCCGACCCGGCCGCCGCACCTGCAGAGGACTCTGCAGCCGAGCCAGCCACCGTCCCCGCCGACGATGCCGAGGCGGCGGTCGACGAGGTCGCCGACGACGCCCCGCTCGTCTCGGCCCCGGTCGATGAGACGATCGAGAACGCACCGCTGCAGGCCGATGCCGGTGGCATCTCGGTCGAGACGCAGGCATCCGCCGTCGACTTCGCGGGCGGGTCCGGCGTGCTGCTCGTGCCGTCCGATGATGGCTTCGTGGGTCTGGCCAGCCGTTTCGGTGGCGCCGCCGGAGTCTCCGCCATCGGTCTGTCCTCGACGGACGGCCTGAACTGGACCGAAGTGGATCTCGATGGTGTTCCCGCTGGCGCGACCGCAACAGCGCTTCGGTCCCATGCCGGGACCTTCGTCGCGCTGTTCTCCCAGTTCGATGTGGACGCGCAGCGCAACAACACCTTTGTGGGCGTTTCGACCGACCTGGCGAGCTGGTCGCTGGCTCCGGCACTGCCGGGGCCTGATGCCATCGCCACCGACCTCGCCATCGGCCCGGCCGGCGTACTCGTCGTTGGCGTCGCCCCAGAGCCCCGCGTCTGGGTGGGCCCGGTCGGCGGACCGTATGAGTTGGGTGATCCGGTCGGTGCCGGAACGCTCGCCGGCGTTGTCGCGATCGATGCGGGTTTCGTTGCCGTCGGCACCACGCCGGAAGGCCCGACGCTGTTCGATTCGACTGATGGCACCGGTTGGACGTCGTCGCTCATGAGCGGGTTCGAGAACGATTCGGTCGCCAGCTTCTCCGTGCTCGACGGTTCCATCCTGCTCGCCGGTGATGACGGCGAAACGACGTGGACCGCGATGTCGGCCGATGGCGGACAGTCGTGGCAGCGCAGCGAACTCGAGGCAGGAACCATCGGCTCGGTGTCCACCGGCGCCGGCACGGTCAGCTTCCTCGGCAACTCGACGCTCGGCACGAACACACTCACCCTGAGCGATGGCGACAGTTGGGCGTCGACCTCGATCGATGTTGCCGCCCCAGACCGGGTGCAGCTGCTCGTGGCCGGTGGCGACGCAGCCGTGCTGCTCGCCAACGTCGACGGTGAACTCACCTGGATCCGCGCCAGCCGGTAGGCGGCACGGGTCGCTTGGCCCATCACCCTCGTCGAGGGAACAACCGAAGCTCCTTTGCAGGCGGAAATCGAAGGCGTGGTCCTTCACCAGGGAGCGGAAAATGAACGTACGCAAAGGTCTTCTCGGACTGCTTGTGGCGGCGACGGCAACGGCCGGCCTCGCCCAACCCGGCGGCGCCCAGGATGGGGCACGGACCTGCAAGGGTCACGTCGAGACCGGCACGGCCGTTCTCGACATTGACTTCGATGATGAGGTGCCGTTCCGCGACCTGACACCCGAAGGACGCAAGCTTTGGTATCACGAGTTCCTGGGGAACACGCACCTTGACATCGAGGACTTCGAGTACCCAACCGGAACTCCCGGCCATCTGATCTCGGGTCGTTGGGATGAACCGGATGTGATCATCGGTACGCCTCACGATGACGTCTTCGTTGGGTTGGATGAGGGCGACATCGTCTGCGGTCTCGCCGGCGACGACATGGTCGTCGGCTCCGGTGGAGGCGCGATCTATCTCGGACCAGGAGATGACTTCGTCAGCCGGGTTCTGAACAGCGGCGGACGCATCCATGGCGGCCCCGGGGATGACTACATCGAGGTCAACGACGACAACGTGGTCGTCCGCGGCGGCCTGGGCAACGACGTGATCAACATCTACCACGGAGCGGACTCGGTGGTGCGCGGCGGACCCGGAGGCGACTTCATCACGAACTTCTCAACCAATGGCTCGGCGCGCGTTTACGGCGGGCCCGGATCCGATCTGCTGGTCAATCGCGGTCGTGCGGTGACGATTCTCGGTGGAACTGGTCCCGACCTCATCACCAACCTCGCGATCAACTTGGACGACGGCGATCGAATCGTCCTTCGGGGTGGCGGCGGTGACGATGCCATCGGCGGAGATCCGGCCGATCTCACGCGCGGCGGTCCCGGCAATGATGCGTGCGCCGGCCACTCGTGCGAGGTCGACCTCATGGATGTCGACCCGGCCGACCATCCGGCAGCCGGAGCCGAATCGCTTGAAGAACCGACGGCGTGGTGGGGTCGGAAGGGCTGACCGTCGGTGAGGCCCAGCCTGCCCGCTCCGGCAGACCGAAACTGAGGTCCGAAACCGGCTTCTGGGTGGGGCGAACACCTGTATGGTGGGCGCATGTCCACGGACGAGATGGTCGGATCCGAACTCACGACAGGGTTGAACCCTGCGCAGGAGGATGCGGTCCTCCACGATGACGGCCCGTTGCTGATCATCGCCGGTGCGGGATCGGGCAAGACCCGTGTGCTCACGCACCGCATCGCGCACCTCATCCAGCATCGGGGCGTTTCGCCATTCGAGATCCTTGCGATCACGTTCACGAACAAGGCCGCACAGGAGATGAAAACCCGCGTCGGTGCGCTCGTCGGGCCCGTCGCGGAGAAGATGTGGGTCAGCACGTTCCACTCGGCCTGTGTGCGCATCCTGCGCCGCGACGGCGATCGCCTGGGCTTTCCGTCGTCGTTCACCATCTACGACCAGGCCGACGCGGTGCGTCTCACGGGCTACGTACTGCGCGACCTCAACCTTGACTCCAAGAAGTTCCCGCCCCGCACCGTCCACGCCACGATCTCTGCGGCGAAGAACGACTACCGCACCGTCGAGGAGTACACCGAAGGCGCGCAGACGATCTTCGAGCGAAAGATCGCCGAGGTCTACGCCGAGTACCAGGCCCGCCTTCGCAAGGCCGGCGCCATGGACTTCGACGACCTGCTCTTCAACGTGGTCGAACTGTTCCGCCGCAACCCCGACGTGCTCGAGCACTACCAGCGTCGCTTCCGGCATGTGCTCGTCGACGAGTACCAAGACACGAACTCCGTGCAGAATGCCATGGTCACCATGCTGGGCGAAGCGCACCGAAACGTGTGCGTGGTCGGCGACGGCGACCAGTCCATCTACCGGTTCCGCGGGGCCGACATCCGCAACATCCTCGAGTTCGAGAAGACCTTCCCCGACGCCACGGTCGTGCTCTTGGAGCAGAACTACCGGTCCACACAGACCGTGCTCGACGCGGCCAACGCGGTCATCGAGAACAACGAGGGCCGCAAGCCGAAGGAGCTGTGGACCGAGCAAGGCGACGGCGAGAAGATCCTCCGCTACTTCGGCGACGACGAGGTCGACGAGGCGCAGTGGGTCACCCACGAGCTCGCCCGCATTCACGAGGGCGGCGTGCATCGCTGGGGCGACATGGCCGTCTTCTACCGGACGAACGCCCAGAGCCGTGCGCTCGAGGAGTACCTCGTGCGGGTCAACATCCCGTACAAGGTCATCGGCGGCACTCGCTTCTACGACCGGCGTGAAATCAAGGACGCGCTCGCGTACCTGAAGGCCGTCGCGAACCCGGTGGACGAGGTGAGCCTCAAGCGGATCCTGAACGTGCCGAAGCGGGGCATCGGCGACTCGACCGTCGGCCGTCTGGACACGTGGGCAAACGCCAACGGTGTGCCATTCATCGATGCGCTTCGTCACTACGACGAGGCCGGCGTCACCGGACGGGCTCCGAAGGGCATCGACGACTTCCTCGTGTTCTTCGACGAGGTCAGTGAGTTGCTCGAAAAGGAGACGCCGGCCGAACTGCTGCGCATCCTTCTCGATCGGTCCGGCTATCTGGCCGAGCTGGAGGAGGAGCGGTCGATCGAGGCCGAGGGGCGCATGGAGAACCTCGGCGAACTCGTCGGCGGCGCCGAAGAGTTCGAGACGGTCGATGCGTTTCTGGAGAACGTGAGCCTGGTCGCGGACACCGACGCAATGGACGACGACGAGTCCTCGGTCATCCTCATGACCCTGCACTCCGCAAAGGGTCTCGAGTTTCCGATCGTGTTCCTCATCGGCCTGGAAGACGGCGTGTTTCCGCACATGCGCTCGTTGGGTGAGCCGCGAGAGCTTGAAGAGGAGCGTCGCCTCGCCTATGTGGGCATCACCCGGGCGATGGAGAAGCTGCACCTTTCGCATGCGTGGAGCCGAATGCTGCACGGCCAGACGCAGTACAACCCGCCGAGCCGGTTCCTCGACGAGATCCCTTCGCACCTCGTGGTCGATGCCGAGGGCAGCCGGGCCCGTCGACGCTCGTCGAGCTTCGGATCCGGCGGTTGGAGCTCGGGCGGCGGTGGTGGCGGTTCAAGTCACCGCAGCGCCAACCGGGATTCGATGGTCGAGGCGGCCATGAAGGTGAAAGGTCCGCAGCCGTCGGGTGCCGACGAGCTGGGGCTGAAGGTTGGCGACGATGTTCGTCACGCCAAGTGGGGCGAGGGGGTCATCATCGACATCACCGGTTCCGGCGACAAAGCCGAAGCCCGCGTCCGTTTCCCAGATGCAGGCGAGAAACACCTGTTGTTGAGCTGGGCCCCACTAGAGAAGATCTAGGGCGTGAGTTCGAAATGCGAGTTCCGCGAAGCCGAACTCGGTAAGTGAGCGAAGCGAACGGGGCACGGCTCCGAAGACCGAGTGCGCGAGTTCGGCGGAGCCG
>CALBVR010000030.1 GCA_937969565.1 uncultured Acidimicrobiales bacterium
CGTACATCGAGACGGCCAGACCGCTGCGGAAGACGACGTCGACGGCGTGCGGGTCGGCCCATGCGTTGAACTCTGCGTGTTCTGTCACGTTGCCGGTCGTGGTCGACCCGCCCATCCAGTGGACGTGGCGATATCGATGCATCGTTTCGGCGTCGGTCTGCAGCGCTTGCGCGACGTTGGTGAGGGGGCCGGTTGCGATGAGCGTGACGGCCTCGGCGGCGTGGGTCAGCAGCGCCTCGACGGCGCCGGGAGCGGCGGCGTCTCGCGAGGGGGCCGGGGTTGGATCGGCCCCGAGTCCGGATGGGCCGTGCACGTAGGCAGCGAAGCTCGGTGCAACCTCGAGCGGAACTCCGGCGCCGCGGTGGACGGGAATGTCGGGCCGCCCGGCCATGTCGAGGAGATGGAGGGCGTTGCGAGTGGTGTCCTCGATTCGCACGTTTCCGCTGACCGTGGTCACGGCCTGCAGGTCGCAATAGCGAAGGGCACAAAAGAGCGCAAAGGCGTCGTCGATGCCGGGATCGCAGTCGAGGACAATGGGGGGTGGGGTCATTGTGGGAGCAGATCTTCCAGCTCGGAACGGGTGGGGAGTGAGGGTTGTGCGCCGGGCCGAAGGGTGGCCGCAGCACCGACTCGCACCGCAAATGTCGCAGCGGCTGTGGCAGGTTGCCCGTCGACAAGGCCGATTGCCAACGCTGCGCGAAATGCGTCACCCGCCGCGGTGGTGTCGACGGGGTGGACGGCAGGAGCAGGGACTGTGGTCACTTCGTCGGAGGTGACGACCACGGCACCCGCTGCTCCGAGGGTCACGACGACCGTGGGGACGCCGAGCGAGCGGGCCGCAGCAGCGACAGAGGCAGGGTCCTCCGGATCGACCGGTTGCCCGGACAGCAGTGCCAATTCCGTCTCGTTGGGCACGAGGACGTCGATGCTGGCGAGCAACTCGGGCGGGAGCGGTTGGGCCGGCGCGGGGTCGAGGATGACCACACCCTCGGCTGCCCGGGCGGCGGCCAGGACGGTCTCGAGCGGCGTCTCCAGCTGCAGCAGCAGCCCGGCGGCCTCGCGAAACAGCGCGTCAGCCTCGGCGATGTGATCGGGTTGCAGACGTGCGTTCGCTCCGGGACTGACGATGATTGCGTTGTCACCGGAGCGGTCCACGCCGATCATCGCGATTCCGCTCGGCGCCTCGGTGTCGGTACCGAGGTGGGTCAGATCCACACCGGCTTCGGTGAGTGAATCCCGCAGTTGCTCTCCAGCGGCGTCTGCGCCGATCCGGCCGACGAACGACACGGCCGCGCCGAGGCGCGCTGCGGCCACGGCCTGGTTGGCGCCCTTTCCGCCGGGAATTCGGGCGTGGTCACCACCGAGGACGGTCTCGCCCGTGACCGGATGGTGGTCGACAGCGACCACAAGGTCGAGGTTGGCCGAGCCGGCCACGGCGAGCACCTTGTCGATGGGCACGGGGGCTCAGACTTCGGCGACGAGGCGGGAAGCAGGTTCGTCGAACCAGGCGTTCGGGTTCGGGTGCAACCGATGCTCGAAAACGACGAGTGATCTGGTGGCCGCCGTGTCGAACGCCGTCGACTGCTCGATCGGCTCGAATACGCCGAGCGAGCGGGCTTCCTCCGCTCGGGCCACCGTGGGGAACCAGAGCGTGATGACGGCATCGAGCATCGGTGCGCGGAAGAGTTCGCCGGTCACGAGGTGGCGGGCACAGGCCCCGGCGAGCATTCGACTCGATGCCCGATCGACGACGTCGTCGAGCTCGTCGGTGAAGGTGCTCACGGCGCCGTTGGTGGCTCGGCGAAGCATGATGACGATCTTGGTGCCGGGTGTTGCCGTTCCCGGCCAGGTCACCTCTACGGGCCGGACGACGCGCGAGTCGATCGTCCATCCGGCGATGTCCGTGGCCACCGGCTCGAGCTGCTCGCGGATCCGGTCGGGACCGAGGTCGACGGGATCATGGGCCGACATCCACAGCAACCCATCGATGCCTTCGTTTCCGGTGGACCGCTCGCCCTGGTCCTCGGCGCGAAGGTCGACCATGATCCTCGAGATGGACGACGGGTTGGCGAGCCGATCGGCAGTGAACTGCCGGGCAACGCCGTCCTCGAAATCGAGTTTCGCCAAGTCGGGATGCGCCTGAAGCGCGACCAGGATGTTCTCCATCGTCAGTTCGTGACGGTGGGCTCGATCTGGTGGATCCGCTTGACGGCGCCGACGAGGACCTTGCGAGCGATCTTCGGGTTTTCGTCGAGGAGAGCCGAGAACTCGCGGCGGTTGAGCACCATCAACTCGAGCTCGGTGTCTGCGGTGACGGTGGCGGTGCGGGGGACGCCGGCGATCACGGAGAGTTCTCCGAGGAAGTCGCCGCTGCCGACCTGTGCGAGCACGCGGCCGCCACGTCGCACGGTGGCGGTGCCTTCCGTGATGATCACGAATTCGCGCCCGGTTTGGCCTTCCACCATGATGTCGCGGCCCGGCTTCACCCGGATGGGCGTCATCAGTTTGCCGACGGCCTTGACCTCGCGGCTGCTGAGTTCGCTGAAGAGTTCGATTGCTGCCAGCTGTTCTTCGAGACGCATGGTTCCCCCTTGTGTTCTTGTCCGTCGTTCTACTACAGCGAAACGGTCGGAGGACACTTGGCGCGTTCTCCGTGGGTAGGTGCGCTGGGGCTCAGGGGGCGCGGTCGCCGGCAGAGGCGGCGCGGAAGACCCGAGTCAGGATGAATCCGACGCCGCCGAAGACCGCCACTGCGAGCACGAGTTGGGCCCAGCCGCCTCGGTCGCCGGCGTCCTCGGGCTTGGGGCCCGCCTCCGGCGAACCGATGATGCTGCCCAGTCCGGGCGGATCTTCACGCTCGACCTCGTCGAGGGGTTCGATCTGGGCGGACGCGGGCGCAGCAGGCATGAGCGCGGCCGGGGCGAGAGCGGCAACCAGAAGGAGGGAGGCTCCGAGCAGCGCACGGAGGCGGGGGAGAGGCAACGCTCGCATGCGCACGACGGTAGCGGGAGAAAAGCCCAGCCCGCTCCGAGGCGGGATTTTCGGAGCGGACTGGACACCTTGCGGGAGTCGCGCTCGTCCCGCATTGATCGGACGTCATCCTCACGGGAAGGTGACCGTGGGGCAATGGGCGGATCTGCCCGGGGCGCCGCTGCGCAAGAATTCGGCAAAGGGCTGGGTTCAACAGCCGAAAGACGGCAATCGTCGGGCACACTGCTCTGCGTGGATTTCTCGCACGATGTGATGAGCAGCCCGTCCGTGCGCCGGGTGCTCGACAACCCCCGCCCGGCGTGGCGTGGGCGCATGCATCGATGGATGATCCCCGTCGCCGTGCTCTCCGGCATCGTGCTCGTCGTGGCCGCCGACGGGGGACTCGCCCGCTTCTCCGCCGTGGTGTTCGCACTGGCAAACCTCGGGCTCTACGCCATCAGCGCAACCGCACATCACCGAATCTGGTCGCCGGAGCGCCTGCACTTCCTGTTCCGTCTTGACCAGAGCATGATCATGGTGTTCATCGCCGCATGCACCGCCCCGATCGCGCTTGTCGCTGTCGGCGGCTCGGTCGGCTGGGTGCTCTTCCTCGGAATGGTGTTCGGGATGACGCTCGGGCTGACGACGATCTGGCTGCCGTTCCATCCCCCACGCGGTTTCACGAATGCGGTGTTCCTCACTCTGGCGTGGTGGCCGATCATCTTCTTCCTTCCGCTGCAGCGCGGATTGGGTGGCGGCGGGTTGGCGCTGTTGCTCGGCGGCGCCGGGCTCTACACGGTTGGTGCGTTCGTCGTCGGCAGTCAACGGCCAAACCCGAACCCTCACGTGTTCGGGTACCACGAGATCTGGCATGTCTTCGTCATCGTGGCGAACGTCGTGCACTACGTGCTGTTCTGGCTGATCGTGACCGGACAGGCGCCGATCAACCTATGACCGAGTCTGAAGCCACTGACGAACTGCCGGTCGCGTTCCGGCGCGGCAACTCCATCGAAGGCGTTCTGCCGATTCTCGGCTACATGGTCGGGGATCAGGTGGGGTCTCGGGTCTTCGACGACCTGACCGGCGATCGGATCGCCATCGTCGCCATGACGCTCGCCGCCGGCTGGGCGATTGTGCAACGCCAGCGACGTGGCCAACGCATCGGCTGGTGGATTCCCGGCGTGGCCGCCTACCTGCTCATCCGGGGCATCGCCGGGCTCATCTGGGGCGAAGACGTGTTCCTGGCGATGGGGATCGGGGTGAAGGTCGCGTTGGGCGTCGCCGCACTCGTGTCGGTGGTGATTGGGCGGCCGTTGGCGAAAGAGCTGTCACCGATGCTGCTGCCGTTCCCAGAGCACGTTCGGAGCCACCGGCTCTTCCACGTCACGATGCGAAACCTGACGTTGAGCTACGCCGTCTACCAACTCGTCACGGTTGGTTTCGAGATCTGGCTGCTCGGTTCGACCGAGTCGGGCACCGGATTCCTCATCATCCGGACGCTGATCGGTACCGCATCCGGATTCGTCGGCTTCATTCTGGCGATTTTCTATGCCGACCGGAAGATGCGGCCGATCCCCGGATTCGACGGGATGCTCCCGATGCTCGAGCGCATCGGAGCGATGATCGAAGCCGACCGGGCCAGTTCCGACCAGACCTGACTCAGCGGCCGGTGAGCTCGTCCAGCCAGGCTTCGGCCTGAGCGAGCCGGCGTTCCAACTGGCTGGTCGTCGCCTCGGTGATCCGGTGGACGCCTGACCGGCGGTTCAGTTCGCCGTTCACGGCGCGATGTTCCCAGCCGAGCTGGCGGGCGATGGCAAGCACCCGGTCTGCGTTCTTCTCGCGCAGTTCCTTCTTCGAGACGAACCGTGAACGCATCTCCGAGAGCGCATCCGCCGGAGACACAACTTCGCGGCCGGCGAGTGGGGGAGGAGGGGGAAGGTCGAACGGATGGCCGACGAGGTCGGTGCTGGACGAACGGAGCTCGGGTTCCTCGTTGTCGAGTCCGTCGGTTTCCCAGCTTTCGTCGAGCACCGTCGATGAGAGTGCGTTGAACAACGACATCTGTTCGAGTTCGTCGAGAGCGGCCGGATCGCTGGCCGGTGCCGCCGATTCGGGCCGCTGTTCGACCGAGTGGCGTCGCTGCACGGCGATCGTCGCGGCATGACCGCGGAGACGGTGATCATCCGGCACGAAGAAGTAGGCAGGCTGCACGTTCAGCCCCGGAGTCCAGCGTGCGACGCGGCCCACGGCCTGGCGGAAGAACAGCGCAGTCGTGGTCGTGGTGGCGAACACGGCGACGCGTAGGCGGGGAATGTCGACGCCTTCGGAGATCATCCGGACTGCAACGACCCAGGGCTGATTCGAGGTGGCGAATGCCGCGATCTTGTCGCTCGCCTTGGGATCGTCGGACAGGACGATCTCCGCCTTGGTGCCCGAGATGTACTCGAGCTGGGAGGCGATTTCGCGAGCGTGCTCGTGATCGATGGCGATGACGAGTCCGCCCGCTTCAGGATGGCCGGATCGAAGCTTCTCGAGCCGTTGATTGGCCTTCCGGAGCACGGTCGGAAGCCAGTTGCCGTCGACGTCGAGCGCGGTGCGAAGGCGGGCGCTCCAATCGGCCCGGTCGACGTCATCCGAGAATGTGGCCTCCTTCAGGGCGCCGCTGGCGTCCATCCACTCCATGTGGCCGTCGAATCGGGGGAAGTAGACGGGGCGGACGACGCCGCCGTCCTCGAGGGCTTCGCCGTAGCCGTACTCGAAGTCGCTGACCGCTTCCCCGTGATGACCCCACGTGTAGCGGACAAACGGGATCGGGTTGTCGTCGGTGCGGAACGGTGTGCCCGAGAGCAGCAGGCGCACCGACGCGGTCTCGAACGCCTGCTTGACTCCATCGCCCCAGGCTCGATCGCTGGCCGCATGGTGGACCTCGTCGAGCACGACGATGCCACCGCGAACCAGCCGCGACAAGGGTTCGCTGGCGGACGCCGCCTGCGCGTAGGTGACCACGACGCCGTGCATGTCGCTGGCGCGGCCGCTGTCGGGCTGCCAGTCGGGGTCGAGGTGGAGCCCGAATCGGGAGGCAGCCTCGGCCCACTGCTGCTTGAGATGGGCCGTCGGAACACAGATCGCAATCGGGCGGGCCACGCCGCCGAGTTCGGCTCGGAGCGCAGCGAGCGCGAAGGTCGTTTTGCCGGCGCCCGGGCAGGCGACGGCGAGAAAATCGTCGCTGGGTCGGTCGGCGAAGGCAATCAGGGCATCCCGTTGCCATCGGCGGAGCGTCACGGTGGTCGACATCGGAGCGATCAAACTACCGTCGACTACCCTCCGTTTGGTGACAACGGACCTCTTTCACATCATCGCCGTGTCCGATTGGGACGCGGCGCTCGACAACGGCGTGCTCGAGCCTCCGTCGCTGGCCGCCGAGGGCTTCATCCACCTCTCGGCGCACCACCAGATTCTCCGGCCCGCGAACCTGCTCTATCGGGGTCGTACGGACCTGGTGTTGCTCCGAATCGATGCGGCGAAGCTCGACGCCGAACTGGTCTGGGAACTCGGCAGCCACGGCGAAGCCGAGGACTTTCCTCACCTGTACGGCGCGCTCAACGTGGATGCCGTGCGCGAAACCATCAGTTTTCCTTGCGGAGATGATGGCGGTTTCGTGTTGCCCCCGGAGCTCGCCCGGGAAGGTTGACGCCGTTCAGTCGTCGGCGGACGGGATCTCGATCTCGGCGACCTTGAGCTGTGCCAGGGCGGACTCGATGGCGGTGCGAGCTGCTTCGAGGCTCGAGCGCGATTCGCGCTCGGCGTCGACGAAGCCGTTCATCGTGTCCTGTGCCTTGCTCATCGCCACACGGTTGTTCTTCGCCGCCGTGCGCTCGGCGTCGGCGATCGTCGATTCGGCCGTCGAGTTGGCGTTGACGATGGTGGCTTCGGCTTCGCGCTTGGCGCTCTCGAGCTTCTCGGCTGCGAGTTTGCGGTCGGCGTCGGCGGCGACCTCGGTGTCGCGCTGGTACGCATCAGCCTCGGCGCGCTTGGTTGCGGCGTAGTCGTCGGCACCCTTGCGGGTCTCGGCGGCGTAGGCCTCGGCCTCGGCCCGAATCTCGGCTGCCCGCTGCTCGGTGCGCGAGACGAGCTCGGCCGCAGCGGTTTCGTGGGCGGCCCGATCGCTCTCGATGTCCAGGCGGACCTGATCGATGAGCGTGCGGGCCTCGACCTCGGCGTCGGAACGGATCTTCAGCGCTGATTCCTGCGCCTGACGGAGCATGAGCGAAATCTCGTTGCCGACGCGGTCGAAGTTGTCGGACGACGTGAGGGACGCCGCCGGAACGACGGGTTCCGGAGCTGGTTCCGGCGCGGCCGCGAACGTGATCGCCGGCTCGGGCTCCGGGAGCGGCTCCGGTTCCGGGACCAACGGTTCCGGTTCGGGAATCGGCTCGGGCTCGGGTACGAGCGCGAGCGGTTCCGGGGTTGCGTCGGCGACGACGACGGCGTCGGTCGGCGGCGTGCTGGTGGCGGTCGTGAAGTCGCTCAGTTGGCGGGCGACGTCATCGAGAAAACGATGGACTTCGCCACGCTCGTAACCCTTCTTGACAATGCTGAAGGTCTTGTTGCGTACTTCATCAGGGCTGAGTGCCATGGTGCGTGAGTCTCCTCGAGCCAACGGTCGTCTACCGTTCGGCGCAAACGTCCCCTTGTTTTAGTGCCGGAACCAGGTTCTGCGGTGCATCACGAACGTGATGTCACGTTCAGGGCGCTTCTGCGGTCGTTTGCCACCCAGCGTGCCGATGGGCGTCGCTGAATCGGCTAGGCCTCTTCGATCTCGTCGGGCGTCGTGGCCGTCGTGGCCGGCACGATCTGCATCCGAGCGTTCAGCAGGTCGGAGTTCGGAACCAACTCGACATCGTCGTCGACTGTCGTGATCTGGGTACTGGTCGAGCCGATCGCGGCGATGACACCGCTGACCGAGTCCGTTCGCACGGTGTCGCCGACGGCAACGATCTGACGAAGTGCACGACCGGCAGCGATCTGCTGCGCCACCGGATGGCCGCCGAGGCCTGCGAGCAGTGCGGCGGCAAGACCGAGGCTGAAGAACACCGACGCCACCGCGACGATGATGATGGTCGTGTCGATGCTGAGCTGGTTGGCGGCGATCACGATTGCGAAGCCGAGGACACCCCACTTCACGAGAGCGGGCACCCGGTTGCGAACCTCGGGCGCCACGTGGCCGAGTGACCGGGCAACCCCCGTCTCAGCAATCGATCCGACGACGTTGCCCAGGATCAGCATGATCGCCGCCGACAGCGCCTTCGGCATGAACGACACCAGGTCGCGGCTGAGCTGATCGAGCGCTTCCGAGTTGACGATGCCGAGGGCAATCACCAGCGCGACGATCAGGATGACCGAGAACGCCAGCGTGGAGAGCGCCCCGACCGATGACCGCACGGCCTCGGGCCGCTTCTCGCCGCTGGCGACACGGCGGGTCACCGCGGCGGCGATGCTGCCCAGGGTGAGCCCGGCAATGATCACCAGGAGCGCGATGAGCGCCGTTGCGTCGGTCCAGTTCAAACCATCATCTTGTGCAAGCATGTTGCGTCCTTCCCGCTGGAGCGGAACTGTAAGCGCCGGTCGTGGACCGGCGCCAAGCCATCAGGCGGTACGACCGCGGGGTTCGAAGACGACCCGTCCGGTTTCGACGCTCACGCCGAGCAGCGAACTGAACAGTGCCATGTCCCG
>CALBVR010000031.1 GCA_937969565.1 uncultured Acidimicrobiales bacterium
CAGAAAGCTGTGGTCGACGAAGACGGACAGTTCTCGACCTCCCGCTGCCCGGTCTCTGGCGAATGATCTGTCGTCGCGAAATGCGCCGACCCCAGCAATCGCGTGGAGCAACGTTCCTTCCACCGGGTCGTGCACCACGCCGATGAGCGGTGCGCCGTCGCGTCGGACCAGTGCGATTGACACCGCATAACCGGGGACGCCCTCCACGAAGGGCACGGTGCCGTCGAGCGGGTCGATGCACCAGAAGTGATCCGACGTGAGGCGGCCGCCGTCGTCGTCGCGCTCTTCGGTGAGCAGCCCGAGTTCGAAGCGTTCGAGTGACGGCGCCAGTGCATCGAGAATCATGTCCTCGCTGCGCCGGTCGATCTCTGTCACCACCTGTGACGCAGCGCTGGCTGCGCCCGTCTTGTGTTGGACGTCCAGCGGACGTGACCGGGAGATCATGTCTCCGGCCTCGCCGGCCGCCCGGATGGCCAGATCGGCCAGCTCGCGGAGGTCGGTGTCGGACAGCCTCACAGCGACGCGAGGACCTCGCGTGCGAGCCGGGCGCTGTACCTGTGGAGCTTCCAATGGCCGGGGCTCCATCCCTGCAGAAAGCGGGTGAAGTCGGTCCACGCCAGCGGGTAGAGACTGCGCCATTCGGCCTCCAGTGCATCGACGTCGAGTGCTTTGCCGCAGCGGTCCAACTCGATTCGCAGCAGCTCGAAGTACCGGTCGAGCAGGGCCGGCACCGTGGCTTCACTTTCGTCCTCATCGAGGCAGCTGCTGATGAAGTAGGCCACGTCCTTCATGCCACAGCCACCGCCCACATACTGGAAATCGACCGCCGCCGCCCGGCGTCCGTCGGCCTGAAAGCAGAAGTTGGCCAGCTTGGCGTCGCCGTGCACGAAGGTTTGGAACTGCCCCTCTGCCAATCGCCGGTCGATCGTTGCGGCGGCAGCTTTCAGCGGGCCGTCTTTCAACGCCGCAAGCTCATCCGGACGGGTGGCCAGATGCCAGTACGTGCCCGTGGGCCACAGTCCCTCGGGCGTCTCCAGCATGAACGTCGCGTGGAACGCAGCCAGCCATGCCAGGCAGGCCTCCAGTTCCGCGTCGCCGACAACCGTTCGTCGGCCGGGGAAACCGGCGGCGTCGAGGTCTTCGATCACCATGATGACCTCGTCCGCCTGTGTCTCGATCGCGAGGCGCTTCGGAACTCGGCACTGATCCGGGCAGCGCTGGGCGTGGTGCTCGTACCACGCCGTCTCGACCCGGTAGGAGTCGACCTTCCGTTCGTGCGAGATGTCTGTCGTCCACCCGCGCGGATGGGTTCGCTCGCTCGGCCAACGAACATGCTTGACGATCACGCTCGGCTGCGGGCCGCCGTCGAGGCGGCACCGCAGAATCTGTCCGTAGCCGCTCCACAGGCTCTGGACGGCCTCGATGTCGACGATCTCCTGTGCCTGAGTCGCCCTCAGCACGATTGCCTCGTGCTCCTGCACAAGCCGCCTGCCGGTCACGCTCGGCCCCTCGGGCGGGCGGGACGGGAGCCCTCGTGCGCGAACATGGTGTTACCTTACGTCCGCGCTTCGCTCCCAAGGAGAACCACCATGCCGTTCACCCAGATCTCGCTCAAAAAGGGAACAACAGCGGTGTTCCGGCAGACGCTGATGGAAGAGATCTACCTTGCGATGCGCGAGACGATCGCCATTCCCGAGCACGACCGGTTTGCCACCATCACCGAGCTCGATCCGGAGAACATCAACAACAGTGGGAACTACGCCGGAATCGACCGCACGGACGGCATCGTCTTCGTGCAGATCACGTTGAATTCGGGGCGAACGGTCGAGCAGAAGCAGGCACTCTTCTCCGCCATTGCCCGCCGCCTGCACGAGTCGCTTGCGATCCGCCCGGAAGATGTGTTTGTCAGCCTCGTCGAGGTCGCCAAGCACGACTGGTCGCTCGGCAACGGTATCGCCCAATACGCGTAGACATCCGGGCCGACCGACCGGTGGTCAGGCGATCGAGGGATTGATCTCCGACTGTCGGCGTTCCACGAAGTCATCGAGCGCCTGCCGGCGTGACTCGTCGAGGGCGGGAGCTTCCGCCGCGTTGAGCAACGCCCTGGCCTTCTCGACTGACCGGGTCGTCATGTCCCGCGAACCGGCGATCTCCCAGTTCTCGAAGGCTTCGTAGTCCAGCACGTCCGGGGTGAAGAAGGCGTCCTCGAAGTACCGGAGGGTGAACGCATCGCCGAGGTAGTGGCCGCCCGGGCCGATGCGGGCAACCGCTTCGAGCGCCTCGTCGAGCCGATCGAAGCTCACGCCCTTGGCGTACGCCGCCATCATGAGGTTCTGCTCTCCGTCCGCCGCCAGCTTGGCGATGCAGTGCACCATCCCGGCCTCGTCCCAGCCGCCGGCATGCATCATGAAATTGCAGTTGGCGGTCACGCCGGCCATGTACGACGTCGCCGATTCGTAGCCGGACTGGGCGTCGAACGACTTGGCGGACGCTTGCGAGGCGGTTGTCCTCCAGGGGACGCCGTAGCGGCGGGCCAGCTGCCCGACGATGCCGTTGATCAGGTTGACTTCCGGCATTCCGGACATCGGTGCCCCCGACCGCATCGACACGGCAACCGAGTACTGGCCGTAGATGATGGGGGCACCGGGTGCGACGAGCTGGCTGTAGGCGATACAGGCGATGGCCTCGGCGTTGAGCTGCACGACCGTGGCAATCACGTCGGCAGGAGTGTTCGCGGCGCCCAGCACGAACGGCGAGATGAGCACACCCTGGCCGTTCTGAACCATCACGCGGAGTCCCTCGAGCATCGTCGAGTCCCAGACGAGCGGCGAGTTGCCCGAGATGTGGCCCATCATGACGACATTGTCTGCGAGGTGCTCTTCCCCGTAGACGATCGTTGCCATGGCGATGCTGTCGAGCGAGCGTTCCTCACCGGTGACCATGCCGAAGACCGGCAGATCGGTTTCGACGAATGCGGAATGGTTGATGTGCAGGTGCCTCCACGGCACCGGAATGTCCATCGGTTCGCACGCGAATCCGGAGGCCATGTGAAACCCGGGGCTCGCCTGCACGATCCTGTTGATGTTTCGAAGGTCCTCGATCGTCGAGTTTCGTCGAACGCCGTCGAGGTCACGGACATTGGGTGCGCCGTGCATCGGACAGAAGGCGATGGTGTCGACGCCGAGTTCGAATCGGGTGTTGGCACCTCGGCCGGAAAGCTCGAATCGGCTTGGTGCGAGAGCCAGGAGCGACTCGACGAGCGCACCGTCAAGGTGGACCCGTTCGCCCCGCACGTCGGCACCCGCGTCACGCCACTGGGCCAGTGCCACCTCGTCCCGGAAGTCGATTCCGACCTCCCGCAGAATCCCGAGCGATGCCTGATGGATCGTCTCGAGCTGGTCCTCGGAAACGACCTCCACCGGCTTGATGCCGTAGCGGGTTGTCGACAAGCGCGGCCTGACCGCCTCCTCGCGGGCCCGGCGCCGTGAGCCGCGACCGCGGCGCTTGGGAGTGGATGTGTCCATCCCAGAACCGTAGGGGCCGACGATGCCGGCAGTCCCACTCGGCCGGAACGAGATCGCACCCCTACCCACGACCCGAACCCGATCGACGGCCCAGCGCTGACCCAGGCAACCCGGATTGCAATTACTTGCACATATCTGCAACTATGAACAAACACACGAGACGGAGGAGACAGGTGCCGCACGCTGCGACTGAGAAGGCCACATGCCAGTTGGGCTCCGTCGAGCCACACGTCGACGTGGTGAAGCGATCGATGACCACCCTCGACGAGGCCACGGCCGTGACCGACCTGTTCAAGCTGCTCGGTGATCCAACCCGGCTTCGGATGCTCTCGGCACTGGTCGAGGCTGGCGAGCTGAATGTCGGCTCACTCGCTGCCGCCGTCGAAACAACCGAGCAGAAGGTCTCCCAGGGTCTTCGACTTCTTCGCAGCGCTGGCCTCGTCGCCAATCGGCGCGCCGGCCGCACGATCTACTACCGCGTCACGAGTGACGAAGTCCGCCAACTCCTTGGACTCTCGCTGGACCACACGACGCTGCCCGCCGACCGCTCCCCGCACATCGGGTCCATCGAGCGCATTTCGTTCGCAGCGAAGAGCGGCGACCCACTCGTCGTCGTGGACCAGGTGGCAGTTGAGATCGGAACGGGCATTCAGGGAAACCGTCCGGGCGAGAACTCCGCCCGCCAGGTCTCGATCCAGTCCCGCCAGGAGCTCGACCTTGCGGAGAAACGCCTGGGCCGGCCAATCCACGCCGACCAGACTCGCCGCAACATCACGCTCGACGCCGGGGAACTCCCCCGGGTCCGAGGCCAGCGCCTGCTGCTCGGCACCGTCGAGCTCGAGGTCTTCTCGGACGCACCGCCGTGCGCCACCATGACTCGAATCATCGGAACCGGCGCCCGACCGGCGCTCCGCAAGCTCGGTGGCATCCACTGCCGGGTGATTCAGGCCGGCACCATCCACCTCGGTGACGACCTCCACCTCGGGCGAGGCCCGCGCGACTGATCTGACGCCCCCAGTGCCCAGTGGTCGGTCAGCTCCGCGGCTGGAGGACGCAGAATTCGTTGCCTTCCGGATCTGCCAGAACCACCCAGGACACATCGCCCTGCCCGACATCGACCCGGGACGCGCCCATGGCGGTGATTCGTTCGACTTCCGCCGCCTGGTCGTCGGGGCGAAGGTCGATGTGAAGCCGGTTCTCCGACTCCTTGGCGTCTCCCACGGGAAGGAACATCATTCCCGGAAACTGATCTGGTTGCGGCTGGATCTCGAACACCGGAGGCGTGTCATCGACGACCACCCAGCCGAGCACCTCGCACCACCATCGACCGAGCGCCGCCGGGTCATGGGCTGCAACAACGACTTGTTCCCACTCAACTGCCATGCGATGACGGTAGTGGCGGTTCGGTGAGATCCCGGTCTTCGAGTTCCCAGGCGTGGTCCAACATGTGCCAGGCACAGCGGCGAATCAGGAATTGGAGCGCCCACCGGCCCGCCGGCTCACCGCGCTCGTAGTGGCCGCGAATCCCGTCGGCGAACGCGGCACGATAGGCGCGCAGCGCGGCCGGGTCGTCACGGGTTTCCAGCGGCACCCGGACCCCGACCTTCCGAGCGAATTCGTCGATCTCGGCGCCGTTCACGTGGCGGATGATCTTGTCCTTCTCCCAACCTCCCCCACGCGGGCCCTTTCGAAGCTCGTCGGAGACTCGGGCAGCCATGTCGTCGAACGTCGTCCAGGAGGCCTGCAACAAGGCGAGCTTCCGCTCGAAGTCGGCCTCGGCCAGCGGTTCGAGTTCGGCCGAGGCCGTGCGTCCGGACACGCCGTGGTAATCGGTCATGCCGATGCCTTCGACCTCCTCAACCACCTCGAGTGCACCGAGCCGGGCGAACGCCTCGCCGTAGCCGGCGAGCTCTGCAACCTTTGCGAATCGTGGACGATAGCTCTCGAGCACCGCGACGGCGTCGCCACCCAACTTCGTGTTTCGATCCCAACCGGGCCAGTCGAAGGCACTCGCAACCACGCGCTTCTTCTTGCCAGTCTCCACCATGACGCGGATCCGCTCCCCCATTGCATCACCATAGGTCGCTAACCCGTACGGGTTCCCGGGTACGGCGAAGATGGGCCGGGTGCCGCCGTGGGGAGCACCCAGCTTTCGGGATGCTAGAACCGGGCGATGCCGGGCGAATCAAGCGACCATCACTCGCGTCAGACGGCGGCGACTCGTCTCGATTCGACAGTCGGCACGCTTTACGCCGCACGGATGCAACACGTACGGGAGCACTTGGCACGAGCAGACGTCGACGCGCTGCTCATCTGCGACCCGAATGATGTCTTCTACGCCACCGGCGCGATGAACATGCAGATCTTCTGCGCTCGCACACCGGCCCGCTACCTGCTCGTTGTCGACGGTGGGCCCGCGATCCTCTTCGAATATCGAGGGTGTGAACACCTGGCCGCCGACTTGTCCACCATCGACGAGATCCGGCTCGCCGTCGGGCTCGACATCGTCAGCTCGGGTGGAGATGTGGCTGC
>CALBVR010000032.1 GCA_937969565.1 uncultured Acidimicrobiales bacterium
GCCGTGGTATCGCTATGCGCTGGCAGCAGCTGACGGGCGCAAGGTGGATCTCGGTGAACCGTTCGTCGATCCGAAGCGGTTCTTTCATCAGTTCGTGGCTTCGTTCTGGTTCTGGGCCGGCGTGCTGCTCGGTATCCAGTACTTCGCAGGCATTCCTTCGTTGTTCGTCGTGCTCCTCTACGCATTCCACGGCTACGTCGTTGCCGACGATGCATCCAAGGGCGGAATGATGGCGCTCGGCACCAGCGTCCGGCTGACAGAGGGTCGACGGACAGGACTCTTCGCCGTCGGAGGTCTGCTCTTCATCTTCAACATGTTCGGCATGATTGCCGCCGGCTTTCCGTCGCTTCCTCTGGCTGCGCGGATCGGCGGCGCTGCCGCCGGCCTTGTTGTCACCACCAGCATCACTCTTGTCATGGGTGCGCTGCTCTATCGAGTCTTCGAGAAGGATCTGAAATGAACGCACGCGTCGGACTGCAGGGAATCGGAGCGTCACCGGGAGTCGCATACGGCCCGCTGGTGGTTCTGCGCGACGAGGTCGTCGAGCTGCCGACGTTCGACGATCCTTCAGCTGCCGTGGCCGCTGCCATGCCCGAGGTTGCGGCATCACTGAGTGCACGCTCGGCGTCCGCGACCGAGCGGGGTCAGGATGAGGCCGGTCAGGTGTTGCAGGCCCAGGCGCTGATGGCCGAGGACCCGATGCTCGCCGACGCGATCGACGGCCACCTGTCGTCGGGTCTCAGTCTCGCCGACGCTCTGCAGACCGCCTCCGATGAGCTCGAGGCGATGCTTGCATCCCTCCCGGATCCGTACCTGGCGGCCCGCAGCGCAGACGTCGCCGAGGTGGCGACGGCACTCAAGCTGCATCTCGCGGGTGTGGAGGCGACCGACCTTGCGTTCGACGAGCCGAGCATTCTCGTTGCCGTGACGCTCACCGCCGCGCAGACGGCCTATCTCGACCCCGACCGTGTGCTCGGCTTCGTGACGGAGCAGGGCGGACCGACGAGCCACGTGGCGATCATCGCCCGTTCGTTGGGTGTTCCTGCCGTGGTCGCCTTGGAGGGTGTCGTCGCGGCAGCGGACGGGGCCGATTCGGCCGCGCTCGATGGCGGTTCGGGCGAATTCATTCTGGATCCGAACGACGACGACAAGGCCGACTTCGCGACCCGCTCCGAGCGAGCTGCCAGGATCGCCGAGTGGGCGGCCGGCGCTCATGGAAGCACGGCCACGTTCGACGGTGCTCCGATTGCGGTTGCCTCGAACGTCGGCAACGTTTCGGACATCGAAGACGGTGTTGCCGCAGCGGCCGATGGCGTGGGCCTCTTCCGGACCGAGTTCCTCTTCCTCGACCGCTCGACGCCTCCCACCGAGGAGGAGCAATACGTCGCCTACCGCGCGGCCGCCGAGGGGTTCGAAGACCCGGTTGTGATCCGGGCCTTTGACATCGGGGGTGACAAGCCGGCGGAGTTCCTCGACATGGACGAGGAAGAGAACCCGTTTCTCGGCATCCGCGGCGTCCGTCTCTACGAGCAGTTCAGCGAGCTGTTCGACACGCAGGTGCGGGCATGCCTGCGGTCTGCCGCGCACGGTCCTGTCCAGTTGATGATCCCGATGGTCGCCAGCGCCTCCGAGGTGCGGTGGGTGCGTACCCGCGTGGCCGAAGTGCGGGCCCGGCTCGTCGACGAGGGCGTGGAGATCGGTGATCTGCCGCTTGGTGTGATGGTCGAGGTGCCCTCGCTGGCGCTCACCTCCGCGGCCGTGGCAGCCGAGGTCGACTTCTTCTCGATCGGCACGAACGATCTCACCCAGTACACGCTGGCCGCCGATCGAACGCACGCTGCGCTCGGTGGGCTCCAGGACCCGTTGCATCCGGGCGTCCTCGCACTCTGTCGGGCCACCGTGACCGGCGCCGCGCCTGCGGGCCGTTCCGTGTCGGTGTGTGGGCTCGCTGCCGCCGACCCCGTGGCGGCCTCCGTGTTCGCCGCGCTCGGAGTCGACAAGCTCTCCGTGACGCCGAGCGCCGTGAATCTCATCAAGGCAACCGTGAGCGAACAGAAGCCGGAATTGCGCACCAGGGTCCTTGCGGCACTCGCTGAGGCCACCGATGGGGCAGAATTCCGAGAGATGATTCTGGACGAGCTGATTCTGCCATGAGCGTGCCTCTCGACACGCGGGTGATACGCATCACCCGATGGCTGCTGTCCCAGGACGAGGCCCGGTCGACCTCTCACCTCGCCCACGATCTGGGTCTCAGCGAGCGTGTCGTGCGCTATCGACTCTCGGCCGCCGAGAATTATCTTCGATCCCATGGTGCGGAGTTGCGGCGCCAGCGGGGGAGCGGGCTGTCGGTCGTGGCCGATGCCGCGACCCGTCAACGCATTCTCGACGACCTCGCGGATCGGGATCTTGCGCCACGTGTCTACGCGCCGGAGGAACGTGAACATCTCCTGCTCGATCTGTTGTTGTGGTCCTGGCCGGACACGATTTCGCTCGACCGGTTGAACGATGAGCTCGAGGTGTCGAAGACGTCGGCGCGCCGCGATCTCCGTCGCTGCGAGCCATGGCTGGACCGGATGGGCTTGCCGGTCGTTCGCCGGCCCGGAAAGGGCATTGCACTCCATGGAAGCGAACAGCGGATACGGCGGGCATTGGTGCAGCTTCTGCTCGAGGCGGTCCCGAACGACGTCCTGACCGAACTGTTGACCACCGATTTCGACGATGCGGAGCTCGTGCAGGTCCGTGTGCCCGCGGGTCTGCGGGATCGCTTCGCTGCCCTGTCGATCCGGGAGTGTCACAAGTCGCTCGAAGCCAGCCCACTCACGGATCGCCTGGCCACCGGCAACAGCGATCTCGTGTTCACGATGTACCTGGCGATCACCGAGGCCCGCTACGAGGCGGGAAGCACGCTCGAGCTCGTCCCCGGACAGCTGCGGTCGTTGCGAGATCATCCGGTCTTCGACAGCGTTCGCCTGTTGGCGGATGCGCTCGCAGACACCGGACGCCAGCAATTGCCGGACGAAGAGATCGCCGCGCTTGCCGAGTATCTGCTGGGCCTCGACGCGCTGGCGGAGGTGCCCGCAGAAGGTGCCGACCATTCGGACCTGCTGGACACGATTCTCGCCGAGGCGTCGGACAACCTGCATGCGTCACTCGGCGCCGACGATGAGCTCCGACGGAGCCTCGCAATGCACCTGAGCCGACTTCAGGTACGGCTGCGCTACGGGCTTCCCGTGCACAACCCGTTGTTGGATGAGGTGATCGAGCGCTATCCGGATGTGCACGTGGTGTCACAGCGGGTCGCTGACCTGATCGGCGAGTCGCTGGATGCGACGCTTCCCGCGGATGAGGTCGGCTTCATCACGATGTACCTGTCCGGCGCCATGGAACGGGCCCACCTGCGTCCCCGCAAGCAAGCGCTGGTGGTCTGCCCGAGCGGCATGGCCACCGCATGGGTGCTGGTGTCCCGACTGCAGGCCGAGTTCCCGCAACTTGCGCTCGCCGAGGTGTTGTCGGCGCCGAAGTACGAGGAACGAGACACGTCCAACTTCGATGTGGTGATCTCCACGGTGCCCCTTGCGGAGGACAGCGCTCCGGTGGTCGTCGTGAGCCCGTTGCTCTCCTCGGCGGACGTTCGGGTGCTTTCCACACACGTCTGACAAATCCGACCCGGCGTCAAGTTGGGCCTCGGGCAAGTTGTCGGAAGCCGGTGACACGTCGGTCGGACCATCTGCGCCCGAGTCTGTTGGTTTATCAAGGCTTTCGCTTTGTTTCGTGCGTGTTTCACGGCGATTTCCCAGAAGTCAAACTCGGGCTGCGCACAACTTGTCGGAAGGGGCCACCGCCCTATTGGAAGTGGCGATCGTCACACCTGTTGGGGAATGCTCGTGGTACCTAAATTGGAGGGACAAATCGTTATGCAAGAACGTCTACAACGTTTCGGGGGCTGGCTCGCAGGGATGGTGATTCCGAATATCGGAGCATTCATCGCCTGGGGCCTCATCACCGCACTCGTCATTCCGACCGGCTGGCTCGCAGAGCTCGGCTTCGGTGGGGGCAATGACGGCGAAATCTGGGGTGATCTGACGGGTGCGCTCGTCGGTCCGATGATCAAGTACATGCTGCCGGCACTCGTGGCCTACACGGGTGGCAAGCTCGTCCACGGACATCGTGGCGGCGTGCTCGCCGTGATCGCGGTCTTCGGTGTCATCGGAGGCGCAGCCTTCGAGATCGAATCCGCTGGCGAGACCATTGGCGGCGATCCGCCTCAGTTCCTCGGCGCCATGGTCATTGGCCCGCTCGCCGGCTTCGTCATGAAGAAGGTTGACGAGTTCCTCGAGTCCCGGACTCCCACCGGTTTCGAGATGCTCTTCAACAACTTCTCGCAGGGCTTCGCCGGTCTCGGCCTCGCCTTCCTCGGCTACTGGATCGTCGGTCCGGTCATGTCCGCACTTGCACGGGCCTTCGGCAACATGGTGGAGGGCATCGCAGATGCCGGTCTCCTTCCCCTCGCCGACATCCCAATCGAGGTTGCCAAGGTGCTGTTCCTGAACAACGCCATCAACCA
>CALBVR010000033.1 GCA_937969565.1 uncultured Acidimicrobiales bacterium
ATCGCCCGCTCCACCAACAACGTCGACCCAACCGGAACCGTCGACTTGTTCACCACCACGGCACCACGCTCCAAATGCGGAGCGATCTCCCGGGCAGCCGCCTCAACGAACGACAGATCCGCCCGACCATCAGCCCCCTGCGGGGTCGGCACGCACAAATAGATGAACTCCCGACCCTTCACCGCGTTCTCCGCACCCAACACGAAATCGAGACGGCCAGCCTTGATGTTCTCCTGAACGATCGACTCCAAACCATCCTCATGAATCGGGATCACACCCTGCTTCAGCGACTCGACCTTCTCCGGAACGATGTCGGCACACAGGACATCATGACCAAGTTCCGCAAAGCACGCGCCCGTCGTCAAGCCCACATACCCCGTACCAACCACAGCGATACGCGACGTGGACTTGATCTCCGTTACTGACATTTCCGATCTCCTCGGTCTTTCATCCGCCCAGGGTTGAACAGCGCACGTCCGCAGGCGGCCGTCCACGTACGATGGTAGTGGTCGGAACGACTGTGGTTGTTGGGCCTTCCGACACATCGGTCGTAGTGGTCCCAATAGTTGAGGACGTTGTTGAGGTGGTCTCCGTCGCGACGGATGTGGTGGTTGTCCCCGCGTTCTCCTCCACGGCCGGCGAAGTCGTGCTCGTCTCCCCGACATTGCGTCCGGGTTCCGGTACGCGGGCGGCGTCGAGAGCGGCCGGCTCGATCGAGGCGACCGCGCTGGGAAACTCGCGAACTCCAGCGAAATCGGGCCCGATCGCGAGGACGACGCCCTCAACGCCTTCGTCGGCGAGGAACCGGGCTCGACCTTCCAGGTAGCGGCCGACCAGGACCGCTTCGTCGACCTGTTCCCGCTGAAAGAGGATCGTGGTCTGCGCAATGGCGCCGGTCGGATCGTCTCCATTCGCAACGAATCCGCGTTCGCTCAGCTGCGTTGTCGCACGGTCGACCGTGTCGCCATCGTTGCCGGTGACTGTCAAGGTGACGTCGGGAGGGCGCACGCCGTCTGCTGTGCCCTGGAACACCTGGAGGATTTCGTCGGCTTCGATCGCCTGCAACTCTTCGCCCAGGTAGCGGCCGTCGTCCGAGAACAGCGGGGCGACGGGCAGCGTTGCGACACGAAGTGCGTCGGTGTCGTACTCCGCGAACGCCGATGCGAGGTCGAGCAGTTCGCCCGGCGTCAGCTCCTCGTCAAGCTGCACGGCCTGCGTCCCGACTTCGACGAACTCCTGGATGCGCCCAAGGTCGCTTCCGCCGAGCTCCAACGCCTGTTCGAGCGCCAGCACCATGAACTCCTGTTGGCGTTCGATGCGGGCCAGGTCAGGGGCAGGTGCCTGCAGCCGCTGCCATTCACCATCGACCTCCTCCTCGATCGAACGGGCCCGTACGTACGCGAGTGACGCCGGGCCGTCGAGGATCCAGCATCCGGCCTCGGGCACGTTGAGTCCGGATCCGAGGTCTCTCGTGGGGTGGGGGAAGTAGACGGGCACACCGTCGACCAGCTCGACGAGGCTGGAGAACCCGGCGAAGTCGACCATCACGAAGTGATTGACCGGCACCGACAGGTTGGCGTCGATGGTCTCGATCAGCTTGTCCATTCCCCCGATCAGCAACGTCGAGTTGATCCGCCACTGGCTGGACCCGGGGACGTCGACGTAGAGGTCTCGGGGAATCGACATGACCGATGCATCGCCGGTGGCAGGGTCGAGACGCATCATCAGAATCGTGTCGGACAGGAACCGGCCATTCGCCTCCGAGACGACGTCGCGTCCGCTTCGAACAGGATCATCCGGGTCGAGGCCTTCCGAGCTGTCAACGCCGACGAGGAGAAAGTTGACTGGTTCACCCGGCGCTCCGGATTGTGCGAGCACGCCCGAACCGACACGGATGCGGGGAAGTTCGGAGAGCACGGTCCGCGCCTCCCAGAAGACCTGCGCCGCACCGAAACACGCCACCGATACGGCGAGGCCACAGAGAAGGAGAAACCGCTGCGGCCAGGTCCGCCGCAGACGTGGCGTCTCGTTCGGTTCGCTCATCGGGCCTCCGGCCGGGCATGGATGACGTCGCCGACCTCGATCCGATGCTGCCATCCGTCGACGTCGAGCAGCAGTCGCCCATCTTCGTCGATGTCGGTGGCCCGACCGGCCAGCACCCGATCGGCCTGTTCCACCCGAACGTCGGTTCCGATCGTGTACGAACGGGCCCGGACCCGGTCTGCGAGCGATCCGGGGCCCTTCGTCGTGAGGTCGGACAACTCAGTGTCGAAGCGTTGGCAGAGCTCGTGGCCGAGGGCCTGCCGGTCGATCGGTTCGGCACCGAGCTCGTCGAGCATGGCCGCGCTCCGGCCGTCGCCGTCCGGCGGCCGCCAACTGACGTTGCAGCCGATCCCAACGACGACACCGGCGATTCCGGTGTCTGCAGCGACCACCTCGCCGAGCATCCCGGCCACCTTGCGGGCATCGCTGGTGATGAGATCGTTCGGCCACTTCAATCCCACCGTGCGGCCGTGCGCCGCGACGGCGTCGACGGCGGCAACACCGAGGGCGGCCGGCACCCGATGGGCCGAGGCGGGATCGGGCCAGGGGACGAAGAACGAGACGAGAAGGCCACCGCCGGGCACCATGTCCCAACCGCGATCACGGCGTCCACGACCGGCGGTCTGGAGATCGGTGAAGCGGACAACGGGCACTCGCAGACCGGCCCGGACCTCCGCCACGAGATCTGCATTGGTCGAGCCGGTCGACGCCACCCAGTCGATTCGCTGGAACCTCCCGACGGGTTCGAGCACCTACTCGGCCGCTTCGAGGAGCGTTTCGCTCAGGGTTGGGTGAACGAACAGCGTCTCGGCGAGATCAGAGACCGTGAGTTCGTTCGTCACGCAGAGCGCAATGATCGAGATCAGTTCGGCGGCGTGACGACCGACGATCGAACCGCCGAGAACCACACCGGTCGCCGGATCGGAAATGAGCTTGACGAAGCCGCGGGGATCGTCGTTGATGAGAGCTTTCGCGGATGCGGAGAACGGCACCTTCGTGACCCGCACCTTTCGTCCTTCAGAGAACGCGTCCGCCTGCGAGATGCCCACGTCGGCGATCTCGGGCTCGGTGAAGATCGCAGAGGCCGCTTGGCTGTAGCTGATGTGCCGATGGGGCCGTTCGCTGTGGAGGCCCATGACGTGTTCGGCGATCTTGCGCCCCTGCATCGTCGCAACAGAGGACAGGGGCAGCTTTCCGGAGACGTCTCCGGCCGCGTAGATGTGGCTCACATTCGACTGGCAGTTGTGATCGATGTTGACGAATCCCCACTCGGACTCCACTCCGGCAGCCTCGAGGTTGAGCTGGTCGGAGTTGGGAATCGAGCCGATCGCAAGAAGTGCGTGCGAGCTTTCCACGGTGCGTCCGTCATCGCAGCCGACGCGGACGACATCGCCGTCGCGTTCAATGCTCGTCGACCGTGCGCCCTTCAAGAGCTTCACGCCTCGCGAAATGAAGTTCTCCTCCAATTCGTATGCGACCTCAGGGTCCTTGCCCGGTAGCACGTGCTGCCGGCTGACGATGAGCGTCACCTCAGAGCCGAGCGACGCGAACATGTGCACGAACTCCACACCGGTCACACCCGAACCGACGACGGTGAGGTGGTCGGGGATCTCGGGCGGCGGGTAGGCGTGGCGCGTGGTGAGAATGCGCTCACCGTCCGGGGTGCACCACTCCGGCACGCGCGGACGTGAGCCCGTCGAGATGAGCACGGCATCCGCCTCGATCTCCTCTTCGCCCTCCTCGGTCGCAACAGCAATGGTGTGTGGATCGAGGAAGCGTCCGGTTCCGTGCATCAACCGCACGTGCTGGCTGCTCAACAGCCCCGTCATGGACTCTTCGAGATGGCTGGTGATGCCGTCCAGGCGCTGCGACAGATTGTCGCGGTCGATGTTCGGCGAGGTGGTCTCGAGGCCCATTCCCTCGCTGCGGGCGAGGACGACAACGCGCCGCCGGTGGCGATCATGGCCTTCGACGGAATGCAATCCCACAGGTGGGCGGCCCCACCGAGAACGTCTCGCTCGACCAACGTCACCTCCGCACCGAGACGGGCGGCATGGGTGGCGGCGGCGATGCCACCGGGGCCTCCACCGAGAACAACGAAACGCTGACGTGTCATGGGGATTCAGGCTAGCCAGCCGAGCCTCTGACAACGGGGCAATTTCTTCACGCTCATGCGGTCATCCCGACCGTCATCACCACTAACCTCTCGCACGTGAGCGCACTGGCAGGCCCCCTCTACGTCGTCACCGGCGTGTTGTTGGTTGCCGGGTTCGCCAAGGTGACCGCTCCGAGCCCGACCGCCACTGCGCTTCGCATCCTGCGCATTCCTGCTCCGTTGACCGCTGCTCGGGTGCTCGGCGTCGTCGAGATCGTTCTGGCTGCAGCCGCAATCCTCTCCGGGGCAGCCGTCCTGTGGGCCCTCGTGGCCGGCGCCTACGCCGCCTTCACCGTGTTCGTGCTGTGGGCACTGCAAGCTGATGAAGCGGTCGGCTCGTGCGGATGTTTCGGCCAGGAGGACACGCCGCCCACGCCTGGACACGCCGCCTTCAACGCCGCTGCTGCCGCACTGGCTGGACTTGCCATCGCCGATCCCGTGCGCCTCGATTCGTTCGATGGCGGCGTCGTCGACGGCATACTTCTCGTGGTTCTCGTCCTGGTCGGCGTGAGCCTGTCGGTGCTGTCGATGACCCGCCTCCCCCGGTTGCTGGCGCTGGTCCACGGAACGGCGGCACCATCGGTGCCCACGTTCACCGTCACCGAAACCGCTTCGAAGGGAGTCCAGTGAGCGTTCGCTTGGTCGACAAGGCCGGTTCGATGATCGCCACCCATACGTCGCGCCGCGGGTTCCTCACCCGCTCAGCCGTCGTTGGCAGTGCCGTTGCCGCTGCTCCCGCGGCGTACGTGCTTCGCCCCGGAACCGCCTACGCCGCCATCTGCAGCTGCAACAACCAGAGTTGCAACTGCAACCAAACGTGCTGCGACGGGTACACCGAGTTCTGCTGCACGATGACCGGCGAGAACACCTGCCCGACCGGCACGATCCCCGCCGGCTGGTGGAAGGTCGACGGCTCGTCGTTCTGTGTCACCAACGGAGCGCCCGGCCCCCGCTACTACCTCGACTGCAACGCGGCGCCCGCTGGCCCCTGCGGACCCGGTGGTGTCACCAAGGCCACCGACCTGTGCGACTGCAGCTGCGCCGACGGCGATTGCAACAACCGCAAGGCCTGCTGCACCGCCTTCCGTTACGGCCAGTGCAACCAGCAGGTCGCATGCCTCGGTCCCATCGTGTGCCGCGTCGTCACCTGCACCCCACCGTGGAACTTCGATCCCACCTGCACCACGGCGACCGCGACCGACAACAACACGCGCTGGCACCACCGTCCCTGCTTGGAGAAGCCGACGCCGGACCGCGGCGCGCTTCCCGCCGTGTTCAACAATGGTGTCTGGACTCTCGGCTATCAGATGACGAGCCGGAACAGGGCCGATACGCACAGTTTCTCCTTCGGCCAGCCCGGCGACATTCCGGTGATGGGCGACTGGAACGGCGACGGAACGCACACCGTCGGCGTCGTCCGCGGCAACCGCTGGATCCTCCGCAACACGAACGATGCCGGGCCCGCGGATCTCAACTTCGAGTTCGGTGACCCCGGCGATCTGCCCGTGGTCGGCGACTGGAACGGCGATGGCCGAACCGGCATCGGCATGCGCATGGCGACACGAAACCGTTGGCGACTTCGCAACACCGCGGATCCGGGCCGACCAAACATCTCGTTCCGGTTCGGCCGAGCGTCTGACACGCCGGTTGCCGGCGACTGGAACGGCGATGGCCGCGCCGGCGTCGGCGTGGTGCGCCATGGCTTCGGCGACAAGAACCGTTCGAAGTGGTTCATCAAGAACGAACTGGAGCACGGCCGCCATGACCGCTCGTTCTTCTTCGGCAGCGAAGAAATGTCCTGGGTCGTCGGCGACTGGGACAACTCGGGTACGCAACGCCCCGGATTCGTTCGTCCCGGAGGACGTTGGAAGCTGCGAGGTGTCGGACCGGCGGGCGTCAACTTCGGCGGGGCCGAAGGCGACATCCCCGTCCCGTGGCAGGCCGCAAACTGGACGCCGGGACGTCTCCCATCGTGACCGCTGTCGTCGCCGTCCTGGCGATCGTCGTCGTGTTGTTGTCCGTGCTCGTTGCCGGGCTGCTCCGCAGCCACGCCGAGATGCTCCGCGCCTTCAACGAACTCGGCGTCACCTTCGGCCATGACGGTGCCGAAGGTCAGACCACGTCGGTGCCCGCACCGACACGGGTACCTCATGCCAGCGAGCGGGTGACGCACTCGACCGGCGATGGGACGGTCCATGATCTGGCGGGTACGACTCCGAACGGTGGTGGCCTTGCGGTCGCACTGTCGGGACGCAACGAGCGCACCCTCCTCGCCTTCCTCACCAGCGGATGCCTGACCTGCAAGGGATTTTGGGATGCGTTTCGCAACGATGCGGCCCTCCCCCGTTCGGTGGATCGGCTGGTCATCGTCACCCGCAGCCTGGACGAAGAAAGCCCCTCCGCGCTGATCAACCTCGCGCCGGCTCGCCACGCCGTGGTCATGTCCTCGCAGGCATGGGACGACTATGGCGTCCCCGTATCGCCGTACTTCGTTCTGGTCGACGGGCCGTCGGGCACGATCGACGGCGAAGGTGCAGCCAGCACCTGGGCGCAGGTCGGATCGCTGCTCTCCCGGGCCGAAGCCGACCAGGAACTCGCCAACGAGCGCCGCATCGACGACGACCTGCTCCGCGCCGGAATCGAGCCGAACGATCCGCGGCTGTTTCCGGGCGAAGACATTCGATGACCGTGCCGTCGCTGGTCCTGGTGTGCGGTCTCCTCGCCGCTGTTGCCGGGGCGCTGCGGTCCACCTGGTCGCCTTGAGGCGAATCGATGCTGTCCAGCATCCATCCGTTCGGTGAACGGAGCCGCAACAACCGATTCTGGCTGACGGCCAGCGCCCATGTGGCCGGGAGCACCATCGGTGGTCTGGCACTGGGGGCGATCATCGGTGTCGCCGCCTGGTCGACCGCACTCGTCTGGGAGCGAGACAGCTTGGGCCGGGCCGTCGTGCTGGCCGTCGTCGCAGCGGCGGCGCTGCTCCTCGAAGCGACTGGTCGGGAACGTCGTCTCCCCACCCGCACTCGCCAGGTGAACGAGAATTGGATCCAGACCTACCGAGGATGGGTGTACGGCGGCGGCTTCGGGATGGAACTCGGATTCGGCATTTCGACCATCATCACGACCGCACTGGTGCACCTCATGTTGGTGGCCATGGTGCTCACCGGCTCCTTCTGGGCGTCTGTCGCGATCGGCTCCACGTTCGGCGTTGTTCGTGGCGCCACCGTGCTGCTGGCGTGGAAGGTCGACAGCCCTGAACGGCTCCGGTCCTTCCACCGTCATCTCGACGATCTACGCGTACGATCTCGCCAGGGCGCCATTGCCGCCCTCGTCGTCACCGCCACCTTGGGCACCGCAGGAGCAACGATCTCATGAGCAACACCACACCGCTGCAAGCCGGAGGCGTCGGCATCTCCCTTCCCCGTGGCTGGGAGGGCGAGATCTACAACCGTGCGCCCGTGGTCGATGGGAAGTCTCTGCAGACGCCGGGGGCTGCCAATCCGGACGAGGTGGCGCGCAACGTCATTCATGTCGCCAATTTCGCCCTGCCGGCGGAGCGCGGCGACTTCGGGAGCGGCGCTGTCGAAATCATGAACTCGGGCGCCATTCTCATCGTGCTGTTCGAGCACGGTCCAGAGAGCGTCGGAACGCCGCTGTTCGCCCGTACCGGGATCCCGGTGCTCACCCCCGGGGAGTTCGATCCCCAGCAGATGCAGCGGACGCTGAGCGGTCAGTCAGGCCGTCAGATCTTCTTCAACGCCAACGGCCGAGCGTTCTGCCTCTACGTCGTGTTGGGTTCACACCGCCAACGGGAGACCCTCGTGCCGATCGTCAACGAAGTGCTGCAGGCGATCGAGATCGAGCCGGCCTGACTCAGGCGTCCTCGTCCGGAGCGAATCGCTCGTCGAGCTGATCGTTCGGCCAGTCGGCTGGGCAAATGCAATCATCTCGCAGGTCGACCAACTTCCAGTCGATCGAGAACCAGTCACTCTTCAGACCGAACGCACGACGAAACTCGTTGCCGGTCATCGTGAACACTTCGGCGCCGAACGTCAGCGTGACCTCCTCGACTCGGCCGCCGTCCTGGCCGAGTCCGTTTCGGCCAGTGACCTGCAGTCGGGTGAGGGTCCGGTTGCTGTAGCGCGCTTCGACGGCGTCCACCGACACCGTGGTGGTCCAGTCGTGATTCGGATTGCGGGCCACGGCGTCACCGGCATCCTCGACTGCGGGGAACACGCCTCCGGCCGTCCATCCGCCGGTTGATGAGGAGAACTCGGTTCGAGCGACTTCGCCATCGCGATCGCGAACGACGCCGGCCGTGGCGAGGATTGCCGCATCGGACATCGGGTGTTCGTTGCTCGAGACTTCGCCGTTGCGACGCACCGAGCGTCCGCCGTACACCTGGCAGGAGATCGTGTCGCACGTCTGGGCGTAGCTCGTCCGGTTCTCGGCCATCGAATAGCTGCGGGCCGACACGGCCTGCACCTGAACGGCGGCCTCGCCGGCACCGTCGCCGAGCGCCGCCCACGACGCCGGCATCTCGAGGGGCACGACGGCCCGGAGGTAGGACTCGAGTGGAACGGCGTTGACCGTGCGCTGGTTGCCGTTGTTGGCGACCGCACGCAGTTCACCCCGATAGAAGTTCTGCACACCGGCACTGGTGCAGCGATGAATCGTCTCGTCCAACAACTGATCGGGGGTCAGGCGGGGTTCGATGGCGCTGAGCGAGCCCGTGAGATCCGCGACACCGGCTTCGGCGTACCCCTTCTGGCTCGCGAGGTCACCGTCCCAATCGCCGGAGATGGGCGTGCTGTCCGCCGTGCCGAGGCTGACGTTCTCGAGCGCGGTCACGTTCGTGTCGAACCCGAGCTGGCGACGCCAGGTGTTCCCTCGGACGAATCCGGGATCGCTCACGCCGTCGCCGTTCCAGTCGCCTACCACGGGCACGTCTGCGGGCCGCCCGTACTCGAACGTCGTGGATGCGCCGCCACCATCGTCGCCGGTTCGGAGGATCCACTCGGCCTCGCGCACGATTCCGGCATCGCTGTCGCCGTCGCCGTCCCAATCGCCGACGACGGGCACGTCGCCGTCGGCAACCCCCATGACGAACACGGTGCTCGACGCACCCTGCTGGTAGCCGAACTGTGTGGTCCACGTGCCGTCGAGGAACGCCACGGGTGAGTCGAAGCCGTCGCCGTCCCAGTCT
This sequence comes from uncultured Acidimicrobiales bacterium, assembly GCA_937969565.1. Taxonomy (GTDB): domain Bacteria; phylum Actinomycetota; class Acidimicrobiia; order Acidimicrobiales; family SHLQ01; genus SHLQ01. The sequence continues at coordinate 9,405 of CALBVR010000033.1, forward strand.
GCAGTCAGGAAGGTGGCCTCCGGATCGCCGAAGGTGAACGATCGGTCCGGTGGGGTGTCGGCAGATTCCGGGCCGTCGAACCAGAGCGACCACTGCCCCTCGTTCACGGTGCCGAGGTC
>CALBVR010000034.1 GCA_937969565.1 uncultured Acidimicrobiales bacterium
GCACCGGCGCTCGCCGCCGGCTGCACCGTCGTCATGAAGCCGGCGCCACAGGACCCGTTGGCGGTGCTCGAGTTGGCCGAGGTGCTCGACGAGGTCGGGTTCCCGCCGGGCGTCGTCAACATCATCACCAGCGCCGCACCCGAGCCTGCCGCAGTGCTCAGCACGAGCCGAGACATCGACATGGTCAGCTTCACCGGCTCGACCGCGATCGGCGAACGCATCTACGCATCGGGTGCGTCGACGATGAAACGGCTGCTGCTCGAGCTCGGCGGCAAGGGCGCAGCGATCGTGTGTGACGACGCCGACCTGAAGACGGCCATCGGTGGCATCGCCAGCGTCTGGGGCTTCCACAGCGGTCAGATCTGCACTGCCCCGACGCGGGCGATCGTGCACGAGAGCCGGGTCGACGAGCTCGTCGGTGGGCTGCAGGCGGCCGCCGGGAAGATGCAGGTCGGTGTGCCGACCGACCCGAAGACCGTGGTCGGCCCGGTCATCTCCGCCGCCCAACGGGACCGCATCGTCGGCTATGTGCAGACGGGGGCCGACGAGGGTGCCACCGTTCTGGTCGACGGCCGGGACCCGGGCATGGACGAGGGCTTCTACGTGGGCCCCACCCTGTTGACCGATTGCCGCGCCGACATGACCGTCGTGCAGGAAGAGATCTTCGGTCCGGTGGTCTCCGTGCTCACCTTCAGTGATGACGATGAGGCCGTGGCGCTGGCGAATGGCGGCGACTTCGGGCTCTACGACTACGTCTTCTCCGGCGATTCGTCCCGCGCCTACGGGATCGCACGCCAGCTCCGTACGGGCAACGTGGGGATCAACACGGCTCAGCGCAACCCGAACACGGCGTTCGGTGGGTTCAAGATGAGCGGCATCGGTCGTGACGGCGCCGTCTTCGGGCTGCACGCCTACACCGAACTGCAATCCATCGTCTGGCCGTCCTGACCGGATCTGTGCAGGGCGGGGTGTCAGATCGGCACCTGCAGCTTCACAGATCGGTCGAGTCGGGGGCGCTCCCCATACCGATGCCCCTCCGGGTTGTCGATACTGGAGGCATGAACACCACGCGGAACCTTCTTGCACTTCTCCTGGCCCTGACCCTCGTCGCAACGGCATGCGGCAGCACCGCCGACGACTCGGCCTCCACGACCACGGACCCGGACGCTCCATCGGTCGTTGATCAGATCTCGCTCGACGAAGACGATGCGACCACCACGTCGACAACGGACGAGCCAGCGGAGGAGACCACCACCACGACCACCGAGGTGGAGGAGACCACCACGGAGCCGACGGTCGTCGACGAAGTCACGGACGAACCGTGCTCGAACCCACCGGCGGCCAACGATCTGCGGTGGGTCGACGTGAGCCTCGACGATCCGGACGGCGGACTGAACGTCCGGGACGGGGCCGGCACGGACAACGAGATTCTCGGTGTCTTCCCCCGGCGGAGCGAGCTCTTCACCACTGGCGATTGCGCATCGGACGGCGCCTGGTGGGAGGTCACGACCGGCGACGGCAGTGTCACCGGCTGGGTGGCAAGCCGATACCTGAGCGACGTTCCGGTGATCCACGGCGGTATCGGCAATGCCATCGACGATCCGGACAACGTCGGCCTCGAAGCCGATTCCCTCGAAGCGTTGGTCACGTTGATCGCCGAGAGCTACGGCCACGACGAAGATCTGGTTCTCACGCAGGTCGGCGAGATCGAAGGGGCCGACGCCATCGGTGGCTCGGGTGTGTGGGACACGTCTGGATTGAAGGACGACGCGTCCATCGGCTTCCGCATCGAGGTGGACTTCGAGTTCCTCAAGGACGAGGAGAACGGCGGCGAGATCGTCGGCTATCGGGCTGCCCGGATCACGAACGCCGCCATCTGCAGCCGCGGCCTCACTGGCGACGGGCTCTGCATCTGACCCACAGGATCTGTGCAGCGCTGTGTGTCGGACCGGCACCTCCACCTGCACAGATCTCAGAGACCAGGATCTGTGCAGGGCTGTGTGTCGGATCGGCATCTGCAGCTGCACAGATCGGGTGGGGTCAGGGGAGGTCGCCCATTCCGGTGGCGCTATGGGGCCAATTGGCTGGGGTGAGACCGAGCGGGCTCGTGCCGGCCGGGGCGCCGTACCAGAGACGGTGCTTGCGGCGAACGAAACGCCACTCGCCGTCCCGACGTTCGTAGCTGTCGTGGTACTCGATGACCTGGACGATCCACTCGCCGTCGATCTCCAGTTCGGCCCTCGTGCCGACGATGCCGGTGGCGTGATCGGCGTCGACGACGTCGATCACGTGGTTGGTGACCTGGAGAATGGTGAGCCCGAGCGGTTCGAGCTGACGGGCGAAGTCGGCCCGAAGCTCGTCGTGGCCGAAGCGGTCTCGGCCGACCTGCACGTCGTCGACGAAGAGGGCAGCGAGCGCGGCCACGTCGTGGCGGCTCATGGCGATTGCGTAGCGGCTGGCGAGCTGGCGGATCTGTTCGGTGGCGTCCAGCCAGGCGAGGCGGTCGGAATCGCGCAGTGACATGCTTCGAGGGTAGTTGCTGCTTGATTCGGCACGGTCGCTCATGCCTTGGGTAGCTTGGAATCTGACGTCGATTCAGATTTTGCTGCCGGGGGCGCATGGACATCGGGGACACACCAGAGGAAGCGGCGTTTCGCGCAGAGGCCCGCGCCTGGTTGCTCGAACACGCAACCCCCGCTGGCGACCACGGTGAGAACCACGATCTGGCCGACCACGTCGAGAAGGCGTTGGCCTTTCAGCGCGTCCTCCACGACAACGGGTGGGCCGGCATCTCGTGGCCCGAAGCCTTCGGCGGCCGCGGCATGCGTCCGATCTTCCAGGCCATCTTCAACGAGGAGATGGCGACGGTCGACGAGACGCTGGGGCCGCTCACGGTTGCGCTCGGCATGGTGGCGCCGACCCTCATGCGGCACGGCTCGACCGCGCAGCAGCAGCACATCGGCGCCATGCTGCGGGGCGAACAACTGTGGTGCCAGCTCTTCTCCGAACCGAATGCTGGCAGCGACCTCGCCGTCCTCTCCACCCGAGCCGAGCTCGACGGGGACGAGTGGGTGGTCAACGGGCAGAAGGTGTGGACGTCCCTCGGGCAGTTCGCGCAGTGGGGGATCCTGCTCGCCCGAACCGACCCGGACGTGCCGAAGCATCAGGGCATCACCTACTTCCTCGTCGACATGGCCAGCCCGGGGATCGAGGTCCGCCCGCTCGTGCAGATGACGGGGACCGCCCACTTCAACGAGACCTTTCTCACGGATGTGCGCATACCGAAGGAGAATGTCGTTGGCGAGGTCGGCGACGGGTGGTCGGTGGCCCGCACCACGCTCACGTCGGAGCGATCGACCATCGCCGGCGGAACGACGGGCT
>CALBVR010000035.1 GCA_937969565.1 uncultured Acidimicrobiales bacterium
GAACGAGGCCGCCGCCAACGAGCTGCGGGTGGAGAACGCACAGTTTCTCGCTCTCGGCCTCGACCCGACGACCCTCCACGAAGGTCTGCTCGAGGAGGTCCTCGAAGTGGCCAAGCCGTACGTGGACCGGGTCAACACCGATCGGATGGTCGCCACCGCCACGTGGACCAAGCGGGAAGTCGATCGTGAAGGCAGCGAAGATCCGACAGAGTTCGCCGACCCGTCCGATGCGCTCAACCCGAACTTCGTCGTCACGGCACCTGCTTCCTCCACGTGATGCGACCGAAATATCGGTTCGGCTGCCTGCGGGGCCCGGCTGACGCCGGGTGGCCCTGGGCGATGGGTCTTCGGGTGGTCATGGATGGCCAGGTCACCGATGCCGATGTGCTGCAGGAGGGCGGCGATGAGGACGTCCGGTTCCGGGCTCGACTCCCGGTAGCCGCCTATGACGGCACCGCCCATCGGTTCGCGATTGGTACGACGGCTGGAGAGGTGTTGACCGACACTGCGGAGTTTCCCGCTCGGGCGCTGACGTCCCGTCGCTACGACGGTCATCTGGTGGCTGCGGGAGGGCTTGCCTTCAGCGGCTGGGTGCAGGATGCCGCCGACCCCGACCGCACGGTCGAGCTCGAGGCGACCTTGGACGGTGTGTCGCTCGGAACGTTCGAAGCCGACGAGCCGCGCCGAGGAGTCGTCAAGCTCTTCGGCGGCAACACCTACTGCGGCTTCACGGTCACGCTGGAACCCGACATGCTGCACGAACGCGAGCAGGAGTTGGTGGTGACGACCAGCGATGGTCAGGTGCTGCGTGGCTTCCCGAAGATGGTCTCGATCGACGAAGCGATTCGGCAGAGTCGGCGCGCCATCGAGCGGCTGAGCGACCGAGCCCGTCATCGCCTGTGGGACAACACCCAGGACTCGGCATGATCCGCCCACCCTCGCCGATCACGGTTGGCCAGGATCGTGCGCCGCGCGATCAGACGTGGCCGGAGCTGCAGCCGGCGCCACAGCCCGGTCGTGCGCGGGTTTGCATCGTGTCATCCGATGTCTTCGGCCCCGTGAAGAACGGCGGCATCGGCACGTTGTACCGCAACCTCGCCATCGTGCTCGCCGAGCACGGACACGATGTCACCATCCTGTTCACGCAGGGCGAGCGCAGCGACGACGGCGACTTCAGCGACTGGGTCGCTTGGTACGCCGAGCGGAACATCACGTTCGTCGGAATGCCGTCAGCCCCGATGAAGCTCGCTCCTGGGGCGGTCACGGCCGCCGGGCGCCGTTCCTATGAGGTGCATCTGTGGCTCGCCGATCAGCCGGCGTTCGATATCGTCCATGCACCGGACTTCATCGGCCTGCTCTACTACTCGCTCCTGGCGAAGCGCTGCGGTCTTGCACACCGGGGAACCCGCTTCGTCACCGGAACCCACTCGGGCGCATGGTGGAACTACGAAGGCAACATCCAGCTCCCCAACGAGTTTCCTCAGCTGCTGCGGATCGTTCGCGAGTCTCGTCAAGTCGAGTGGTCGGACGTCGTCATCTCTTCCAGCCAGCACATGATTCGCTGGCTGGCGAGTCACGACGTGGATGTGCCCGAGTCCACGTTCGTCTGGCCGAACGCCGTGGGCGAGGTGCCCGAGCAGGCAGCGGGCGGCGACGCGATTCGAGGTCTGGCGTTCTCCGGGCGACTGGAAGCACGCAAGGGGATGCACCTCTTCCTTGCAGCCCTGAAGCAGCTTCCCCCTGATCTGGTTCGATCCATGCCGATCCACATGCTCGGCAAACTGCCCGAGCGGTTCGACCTGGACACGGCACTCGAACAACTCCACGAAGCGATTCCCGGCCTGACGCCCCCAAACGTCATCACGGACCTGAACTCCGACGAAGCGTTGACCTTCCTCCGAGACAACCGCCTGCTCGCAATCATCCCGTCGATCCTGGACAACTCACCGCTGATGGTGACCGAGTGCCTCGATTGGGGCATTCCGCTCATCACCACGGACATCGGCGGAACCGGTGAGCTCATCGCCGCGGAATCCCACCCGGGCACCGTCATCGGTGGACGGCCGGATCTCCTGGCGGGCGCAATCGAGAAGAAGCTCAGCGAGCCGATCACGGTGTCGAAGCGGCGGGTGCCTGCCGACCAGATCGATTCGGTGTGGGCGGCGTGGCATGCTCCCGAACCCGTGGAAGCGGCGGACCCATGGGAACCGCCGAAGGTCGCCGACGTGGCGGTCTGCATCGTTCATCACAATCGGGCTGCGGAACTTCAGCTTGCGCTCGATTCCCTCGCATCGCAGACCGCGCAGCCGAAGGAAATCGTCCTCGTCGACAATGGATCGACCCAGCCGGACGCCCGTGCACTGCTCGATTCCCTGGCGGCAGCCGGACGGGTCGGGGACATTGCGATCCGGGTCGACTTTCAGCCGAACCTCTATCCGGGAGCGGCTCGAAATCGTGCGGTCGAAGCAACCTCCACGGAGTTCGTCTTCTTCATGGATGACGACAACATCGCGATGCCGCACATGCTCGAAGG
>CALBVR010000036.1 GCA_937969565.1 uncultured Acidimicrobiales bacterium
TGCGTGGTGTTCCAGCCGCCGTCTTCCGCAGAGCCGTCGAGGATCATCACCACCTTGAGGTCACTGAAGTCCGCACCTTCGTCAGCGGTTTCGGTGTCGTCTGCCTCGGCATCGTCCGCCTCGGCATCGTCTGCCTCAGCCTCTTCAGTGGTTGCCTCGGCTTCGGTCGAGGTGTCGGTTTCGGTGGTGCTCTCCGTCGTGTCGTCGCTTCCACACGCGGCCGCAACGAGTGCGAACGCGAGCAAGAGCGCAGCGAGAAGTCGGAGGTGAAGGCGGGGTCGTTTCTGCATGGGGGCGATTATGAGCAGCCCTGTGTTTCCTCGATGTTTCCGACCGTGCTCGACCGGTCCCTGTTCACGTTCCGTTCATTCGCCCGGATTCTGGCAGCAACAAATCGAAACTAGGTTGCGACCACTTCTAGAACAGGGAGAGGTGCGTGTACGGGCACGTCGACGAGATCGACCAGGTGGCCATGAACGGCTGGCATCCGGTCGCGCAGGCGGAACTGCTCACGCCTGCTCAACCAAGCTCGACCGTGCTGCTCGAGGAGCGGCTCACGGTCACGACGAACGCTGACGGTTCGCACCGTGTCGTCCGGGATCGCGATGGTCGCGAGCTGGCATCGATGACGGCGTACCACACGCTCTGGGCCTGCCTCGGTGAACCCGATGGTCCGCTGTTCGAGGTCCCGCAGGTGGACGAGCCGGACCGGAGAGTGCTGCACGCCGGAACGGTCGGTGTGCACGTTTCGGCGCCGCGGGCGGTCGAGAACTTCCTCGACATGGCCCACTTCCCCTACGTCCATACCGACATCCTCGGCGTCGAGCCCTTCACCGCGGTTGCGGACTACGACGTCCACGTGGACGACGCAACCAACGATCTGTGGGCCACGGATTGTGTGTTCTGGCAGCCGATGGCGGCGACCACGTCGACCACGGGACAGATGACGGACTACGAGTATCGGGTTCCGCATCCGTACTGCGTGCTGTTGTACAAGACCAGCCCGATCGATGAACGCAAGGACGTGATTGCGCTGTTCTGCCAGCCGGTGGCCGCGGACCGGATCATCGCCCACATGTTCCTCTGTCTGCTCGACGGCACGAACTCGACCGGAGTGATTCGTGACTTCCAACAGACGATCTTCGGGCAGGACAAGCCGATCCTCGAGAACCAGTATCCGAAGCGGCTTCCCCTCGACCCGCGCTGGGAAACCCCGATCCGGGCGGACCGGGTCGCAATCTCCTACCGCCGTTGGCTGACGGAACTCGGTGTGACGTACGGAGTGATCCCGGCCGCATGAGCATGATGATGGAACCGAAGCCGGACTGGACGTCCACGTCAATCTGGCATCCTGTGGCCACCGCCCACGATGTGCGGCCGCGGCTGCTCTTCCGCGGCGGCTTGCTCGGCCGGGAACTTGTGTTGTGGCGCGCCGACGACGGCTTCGTGAACGTGTGGGAGAACCGCTGCCTGCACCGCGGAGTCCGCCTGTCGATCGGTGTCAACGACGGGGCGGAGTTGGTGTGTCGGTATCACGGCTGGCGCTACGCGAATCGGTCGGCGGGATGCACCTACATTCCCGCTCACCCGGCCAACTCGCCGGCTCGCACGATCACGAACCGCACGTTCCCCGTCGTTGAGCGCTACGGCCTGATCTGGACTGCCGATGAGCCGGTTGGTGACGTGTCCGCACCCGCTGCGCTCGACGGCGACACCTTCACCCTTCGGAGCCTGCCCGTCAACGCGCCAGCCGACGAAGTGCTCGCCGCGCTCACCACCCATCGCTTCATTCCCTCGCACTCCATTGGTTCCGAGGACGTCCAGCTCGAAGATCTGATCGTGCAGGCCGAACCCTCCGGATGTGCCGTGACGTTGGCTTCGTCCGACGACGCCGGAACCACGACGGTCGTCTTCTTCGTGCAGCCGCTGACCGAGGTCCGGTCGGTCATTCGGGGTGTGATGGCCGGAGCACCAACGAATCCCAACGGAGTGCTCCGGCATCACGCCGACCGCCTCAGCGTCCTCGTACGCACGATCGAGGCTGCTGACCGGTCGGTGCCATCGCCGACATCCCCGCCCTCGTTGGAGGTGCCGGTCATGTTGCCGGCGCCGACGGCGGCAACCGGCCGGGCCGCATCGCTGTCCGTCGCTGTGGTCGCGAAGCGCACGATTGCCGATGCCATCGTGGCGTTCGAGCTCGCCCCGACGGGATCGGAACCTCTGCCGACGGCCGCGCCGGGTGCCCACATCGATCTCCACCTCCCCGACGACCTGGTGCGTCAGTACTCGATCACGAACGCGCCGGGCGAAGGCGACCGCTATCGCATTGCCGTCAAGCTCGACCCGAGCTCTCGTGGCGGGTCCCGCCACGTGCACGACCACCTGAACGTGGGCGACGTGTTGGAGATCTCGGAACCGCGGAACGGTTTCCCCCTGCGTCGCAACGTACCCCACACGATGTTCATCGCCGGGGGCATCGGCATCACGCCGCTCATCTCCATGGCGTCGGCGCT
>CALBVR010000037.1 GCA_937969565.1 uncultured Acidimicrobiales bacterium
CACCCGGCTCGGTGAAGGTGAGACGCGACCCCATCCTCACCCGCCGGACGAAAACCTGTCACTGGGCTTGGGTGTTGCCGACCCAATCGGCGTACAGCCCGGCGTACACGCCTCGGGCAGCGATGAGCTCATCATGCGAGCCCGACTCGACCAGCCGGCCGTCGTCCATCACCAACACGAGGTCAGCGCGCTCGGCCGTCGACAGCCGATGGGCAATGGACACCGTCGTCCGTCCCCGGCTGAGCCGCTCGAGCGCTTCGGCCATGCGAACCTCGGTCTCAGGGTCGACCGCGCTCGTCGCCTCGTCGAGAATCAGCAATCCGGCGTCGGCCAGCTGCGCTCGGATGAGCGCCACCAGCTGGCGCTCCCCGACCGAGATCCCCTCGCCCCGTTCGCCCGCCGATGTCTCGATTCCGTCTTGCAGACCGTCGACCCAATCCCGGAGCCCCAGCGACGCGATCGCCTGATCAATCTGCACATCGGTGGCGCCCGGCCGACCGAATCGGATGTTCTCGGCCAACGTGGTGTCGAAGAGGAACCCATCCTGGGGCACCATGCGGATCAGTCGGCTGCGACTCGCCTCACTGGCGGTTCGCAGGTCGTGGCCGGCCACGATGACCTGACCGCTGGTCGGATCGGCGAGCCGTGCGAGCAGCTTCGCCATGGTGGACTTTCCGCTCCCCGTCTCCCCGACGACCGCCACCGACGTGCCCGCCGGGATGACGAAGGACAGATCGTGGAGCACCCGGTCGCCGGTCCGGTACGCGAAATCGACCGATCGCAGTTCCACCGTGGGCGGACCCGCCGGGAGCTCGACACCGGGTTCGGCCTCCACCACGTCCACGGGGATGTCGTGGATCTGAAGGATCTTCCACCAGCCGGCAAGCGCGGTCTGCGTCTGGTCGAGCACTTCGCCGAGCTGGGCGATCGGTTGGATCAGGATCGTGACGAGGAAGAGGAACGCGGTGAGTTCGCCGACGGTGAGTGTGTCCGGCCCGAGAAGCACTCCGACGACGGCGACGGCGCCCGTGGCGACACCGCCGAAGAGGTCCATCGTCGGCGCGAGAACGGAGAAGAACTTGTGTGCGTTGGTCTGAGCCGCCACCAGTTCGGTGTTGGCGTCTTCCAATCGCTCGCCGACCTCGTCCTGGTAGCCGTAGGCACGGATGGTGACGGCGCCGGACACCGCCTCGGACGTCTGGGACAGCGTGTCGGCGGTGCGGGTCCGGACGCGGTTGTAGGCCCGGAGCTGACGCCGTTGGATGAACCGCAGGATGGGCAGGAGCGGGAGGTAGACGACGACGGTGAGCAGGGCGAGCTGCCAGCTGTAGACGGCCATCACGGCGAGGGTGCCGATGATGAGTGCGGTGTCGACGATCCAGGCGAGGGCCCCCCATTGGGCGAACTGGGCGAGGGTCTCCACGTCGCTGGTGACGCGGGCGGTCAGCACGCCCTTTCGCTTCTCGGTGTGCTCGGCGAGACTGAGTCGTTGGATGTGGTCGAACGTGCGCACGCGGAGCGCCAACAGCGTGTTCTCGGCAACGGCGATGACTCGTCGGTAGGTGATCGTCGTCAAGCCGTAGATGACGACGATGAGTGCACCGGCGGCGAGGGTGGCGCGGAAAACGAAACCGACGTCCACGGCACCCTCGGTGAAACCACCATCGAGTGTCTGCTGGACGAGGATCGGCAAAACGAGCCGGGCGAGCGCGCTCAACAAGGCGAACACGACGGTCACGCCGAGCCCGCGCCGCAACTCGGGGCTCTCGCGCACGGCACGGCGAAGAATGTGCAATGCCGGTTGCTGATCCTCGTCCACCAGTTCGGTGCCTCGAGCGGTCATCGCGTTTCACCGCCTTCGTACGCCTGCACCAGCGTTCGATAGCCGGGGAGATCGAGCAGGTCTTCGTGCGCACCGACGCCGGCGATCCGGCCGTCCTCGAGGAAGGCGACGCGGTCGGCGAGCATGATGGTCGACAGTCGATGGGCCACCATCAGCACGGTCGGAGCCTGTTCCCCGGTACCGGCACGTAGTCCGGAGAGGATCGCGGCTTCGACCGACGGGTCGACGGCAGATGTCGCATCGTCCAGCAACAGGACCGACGGCTCTCGGAAGAGCGCCCGGGCCAGAGCGACCCGTTGCCGCTGTCCACCGGAGAGTGTGACGCCACGCTCTCCGAGGACGGTGTCGTAGCCCTGCGGCGTCTCCCCGATGAATTCATGCGCCTTGGCTGCTTCGGCGGCCGCCTGAACCCTGGCGCCGTCGGCGGCGTCCCCCATCGTGATGTTCTCAACGATGGGCTGTGCGAACAGAAAGCTCTCTTGGAACACCATCGAGAGACGTGCGGCTCGCCCGGTGGGAGACAGCGAGTCGTTGTCGACGCCGCCGAGTTCGATTCGTCCGCTGCCCGGATCAACCAGTCCGGCGGCCAGCTCGAGCAGCGTGGTCTTCCCGCTTCCCGTCGCACCGACGAGGGCCACGGTCTCTCCAGAAGCAACGTCGAGGTCGACGCCGTCGAGCACCACGTTGGCTCCGTGGGAGAAGTGGACGTCGCTGAACCGGAGCTCGAGTGAGCCTTCGGGCAGCGAGTCGGTTCGGGATCGTTCGGGTGGTAGCGGCAGGTCGATGACCTTGTCGACCCGGTCCAGGGCGACGACGGACGGAGGCATGCTCTGGAGGAAGAAGCCGACGATGCGGAATGGCAGCGCCAGAACCGTGAAGAGCGACATCGCTCCCACGACGTCGCCGACGCTCACGCTGCCACGGTCGACGAGCCATCCGCCGAGCAGGAGAAGCACCACAACGCCGAAGTTCGGAAGCGTTTCGAGCAACGGTTCGAACACGGCACGAAGCCCGCCGACCTTCAGGCGCTTGGTGCGAAGCGTGTCCGCAGCGCCCCGCAACCGCTCGACCTCGTCATCCGAGCGACCGAGCGTCTTCACCATCATGATTCCGTCGAAGCTCTCGTGGGCAACGTTGGTGACCCCAGCGACGGCCTGCTGCACTTCGGCGGCCGGGCCGGCGACCCGTTTCGAGTAGGCCTGGTTGATCACGCCGAGGATCGGGAGCAGGACGAATGCGGTGAGCCCGAACAGCGGGTGCACCAGCGTGAGGCTGATCACCGCCAGAACTGCGAGCACGACGGTCGCCACGGCGAACGCAAGAGGACGAAGGACCGTGCCTGCGACGATCAGATCGTTGTCCACGTGGGCGAGGAGCTGCCCGGTCGGCGTTTCGCGGTGGAATCGAATCGGCTGACGCAGGTACTGGTCGAAGAGCTGAGCGCGATACGTCGCCTGCGTTCGATACTCCGCCATCGCCAGGTAGTACCGGCGAACGATCGCTCCAGCACCTCGAACGAGCGCGATGAGCAAGATGATGACGAAGCCCGTGGCCAGGCGGGAGTCACTGACGCCTTCGTCGCCAAGACCGGGAACGATGACGTTGTCGGTGACCCATGCGATGGCGCGGCTCAGTGCCACCACGGACACCGCAAACAACACCGCCCCGACGATGGCGATGGCATGTGGGATGGGATGGGCGCGGAAACTGCGACCAATCAGCCGGAGGCCGCGACGAAACATCGACCCTTCGGTCGGCGTCGCCCGGGCCTGGTCCGGCGACCCGCTGGGTTGTGCCGGTGCCTCCTCGGGCGGAGGAGTTTCGGGCTCGCTCAGGAGTGGGCCCGTTCCGCGGCCGCGACCGTGTTGGCGAGCAGCATGGCGACAGTGAGCGGCCCGACGCCGCCGAGGCGTGGCGTGATCCACGCAGCAACCTCTTCAACGTCCTCGTTCACGTCCGGGAGGAGTTTGCGGCCTTCCCAGCTGATGCCGCCGCTCACGACGATTGCGCCGGGCTTCACCATGTCCTTGGTGATTGTGCCGGGGCGGCCGACGGCGGCGATGACGATGTCGGCTTCACGGGTGTATTTGGCGATGTCGGGCACACCGGTGTGGACGACGGTCGTGGCGGCGTTCGCGCCGGCCTGCTTCGTGGTCATGAGCAGCGCCATCGGGCGGCCGAGCGTGGTTCCGCGGCCGACGACGACGACGTTCTTTCCAGCCACATCGACGTCGTAGTACTTGAGCATCTCGACGATGCCGGCGGGCGTGCAGGGCAGCGGGCCCTCTTCCTGCAGCACGAGCTTTCCGAGGTTCTCCGGGTGGAGGCCGTCGGCATCCTTGGCCGGGTCGATCATCGACAACGCCTCGGCCGAGTCGAACCCGTCGGGGAGCGGTAGCTGAAGGATGTAGCCGTGAACGGTGGGGTCCTCGTTGAACTCGCGCAACGCGTCCAGCAGGGCTTCTTGGCCGGCGTCGGCCGAGATGGCCTTGTGGTGTGACGTGATGCCGACCTGTTCGCAGGTCTCGTGCTTCTTCTTCACGTACGAGGCGCTCGGACCATCGTCGCCGACGAGGATCGTTCCGAGACCAACGGTGACACCCTTGGCTTCGAGCGCCGCGGCGCGGGTACGGACATCTTCGAGCACCGATTCGGCAACCGGGCCACCTGCAAGAAATTGAGCGGTCATGGCGGCAACCTAGCTGCCTCTGTCACAAAAGCGGCGGGCATTCGGTACGCAAGCAATGGAGTTCGAGACCGCGCCTGTCCTAGTGTCTGGGCCGTGTTCCCGCTGAAGGATGACAACCCGACCACGAGGCTTCCGATCGTCACCCTCGTGCTGATCGTCCTCAACGTGCTCGTGTACTTCCTCGTGCAGCCGGTCGAGGTCAGTGCGGGCACGGACTTCACGTTCGAAACGGCGGCCATCCCTGAGGAACTCACGAGCGGCGAGCCGCTGAGCGAAGCGGAATTCTGTGCGGTCGTCAGCCCGGGATCCGCGGCGATGAACTCGCTGTCGATTGCGAGCGGCGTGTGCGCCGACCCCAGCCCGACCGAGCCGGCATTCCCCGACAAGAACGTGTGGCTCGGTGCGTTGTATTCGATGTTCATGCACGGCGGCCTGATGCACCTCGGCGGCAACATGCTCTACCTGTGGGTCTTCGGCAACAACATCGAGGATCACCTCGGTCGGGTCAAGTACCTGGCGTTCTACCTCATCGCCGGCGTGGTCGCGACGCTCGCGCATGTGTTCGGCGACCTCGATTCGATCATTCCGGTGATCGGCGCGTCCGGTGCGGTCGCCGGAGTCATGGGCGCCTACATCGTCTGGTTCCCCTGGGCCCGCATCCGCACGATCGCGCTGATTGCGCTGATCAACCTGAAGGCCTGGATCGTGCTCGCCTTCTGGTTCGTCAGTCAGTTCTTCATCTCACCGTCGGACGGCGTGGCATGGCTGGCCCACGTCGGCGGCTTCGTGTTCGGAGCGCTCTTTGCGCTCGTGGCCCGAAGCAGCAACGGCTTCCGCGATCAGTTGTGGCAGCACAAGTATCGGACGCTGAACCCCGGGGCCACCTGGGATCCGAGATTCGGTGGCCGAGAGGCCGTGCAAGATGGACGCACCCCGTCGTGGTACCCGGGACCATGAACTGGCGCCCTTGGCTTCCGGTGCCGCTCGTGATGCTGGCGACCCTGATCCTCACGTGGCAGGTCCATGCCCGTGCCGGTGACGAGACCATCCGGTGCGTCGATGCACCGCAGACCGAGTGCATGGTGGGTAGCGGCGCCAGCTGGCTGCTCACCGGCATCACCATCACCGCCCCCACGCTCATCCACCTCGGTTGGCGCTGGACGGCCCGTTTGCACCGGCAGAAGAAGCTCGATCCGCTCCGCCGTCTCGTGATTCCGGACTACGAAGAGATCCTCGAGATCGTGAGCGTCGTCCTGGCGGTGGCGGCGTCGGTGTGGATCATCCGATCGGGACCGACGTTCGGGTTGGTCGACGGCGGCTTCCCGAACACCTGGCTCGGCGAGTCGCTCGGCACGCAGGCGCGGAACGTGCCGCTCGTGCCCACCCGGGGAGCCTGGTTCCTGATCGGCGCGCTGATCAGTTCGCCGTTCAGCTTCGCCGCGGGGTCGGCCATCGGCCGCGAGTGGTTCGGTTGGAAACGCCGGCGACGCACCGACTCGCCTCCAGAGGCATCCTCCGAAGCACTCGAGACCGATACTGAAAACACCGACACCCTCGAGACCGACACCCTCGAGACCGACACCCAGGACACCGACGCTGGCGTCGACGAAGACGCCGAGGCCGAGGCCGAGGCCTGAGCAGACCGATCGTCAGCTG
>CALBVR010000038.1 GCA_937969565.1 uncultured Acidimicrobiales bacterium
GATGGAAGCGTCATCGGCCGTCCCGGGCATGTTCCGCACCAAACTGATCGACGGGCGCCCACACGTCGACGGCGCCATCGCATCCGCCGTCCACGCCGACCTCTTCGTGCCGGACGACCTCGATGCCGTGCTGATCTCGTCACCCATGACTCAACCCGGCAATGGAGCGATCCGCCGGCGGGCCCGTCGTCAGCTGGACGCCGAAATGCTCCTCCTCGAACGGGCGGGCACTCACGCTCTGCGGATCGAACCCGACGCCACGATCATGGAACTGGCCCAGGGATTCCCCCGTCGCAATCAGGACGCCGGACCGAAGATCGCCGAAACCGCAGCCCAGATGGTCGTCGACGCCTTCGCCCGAATCGGTGCCGCCTGACGGCTGGTTCGCGCCGCTCGCCGGCCCCGGCGGCCGGTCACGTGCAAGACTGAACCAGACGCCACCACAGGAGACCACCGATGGACAGCACCAGGAACGAACAGCTCCGCCGAGTACTCACGTCCATCCCGCGGATCGCCGAACGACCCGCCCAGTGGGTTTCGGCCGCACCTAGCCGCGTCCTTCACGGGATGATCGGTGCCTCCTGGCTGGGCTTCCTGTGGACACTTGGCGTGTTCACCCCATCGGACGGGTCCACAAGCATCGACCTTTCGTTTGTCGACTCGCTCGCGCTTGCCATGTTCCTGGTGACACTCACCGGCATCTTCACCGTCGTGGCGTTCTCCATCTCGAACAGCCGGGCGACCGCTCCGGTCTCGGTGCTCTGCGGCCTCTCGGTGATCCTCGTCGCAGCAATGTGCGGCTTCTCCGGCCACCCGGCGAGTGCCTGGGGACCGGATGCGGTCCTGGCCGCAGGGATCGTTGCGATGAGCCTCTTTGTGATGGGTCGCCGGGCCGCCTGACCCGAACCCTCAGCTCGCCTCGCGGCGAAGCAGCTCCTCGAACCGACTCTGTTGGCGATCTCGCCAGGTGTCTTCGATCATGGCGGCGATGACGACCAACGGCATGAAGACGCTCAAGGTCACCGCCCAGGCGACCACCTCGGGCGACTCATCGAAGGACACGTAGTCGAGGGGCCGATTCGCCCACCGTATGGCGAACCACACGGTGGCGAGTACGAAGACGGCAACCATTCGCCGACGCCAACCGATGTGGCTGGCCGCCCGCGACACGCCGAGCATGCCGAGCGTGACCAGGACCAGACCGAGCCAACTGCCGACCGAATCGATCAGGACGAACTCGCCGTCCCATCCGAGCGCAACAGCGAATGCAACGCCACAGACCAGTGGCACAAGAAGGAGCGAGGCGAACTGCCGGATCCAGCGCATGGGCCGAGTGTGGCACTGCAGTCCGGGGGTGGAACAGGGCCGCTCGACCCCTCTTCCTCACTCACACTTTCGGATCACCGGAGACCGGACGCACGTGTCGGTCCCTCGGCCGCCGTTGATGCGATCGTCCGCACCGACACCGTCGATCGTGTCGTTGCCGGCACCGCCGTAGAGCCGATCGATCCACCATCCGCCGGTGAGGGTGTCGTTGCCGCGGCCACCCATCAGCACGTTGTAGTCCTGCGTTGAGTAGAGATCGTCGTTGCCGGCGCCGCCCCGAACCGCGTCGTTTCCGGCGTCACCGTGGAGTTCGTCGTGGCCTCGCTGGCCGTCGAGGAAGTCGTCGCCTTCACCTCCATGGGCGGTGTCGTCACCGGGCCCGGCGAAGATCTCGTCGTCGCCGGCTCCCGCATCGATGTCGTCGGCGCCTTTGCCTCCGCAGATGATGTCGTTGCCGCCACCGCCCTCGATCCGGTCGTTGCCGCCGCGGGCGACGATGACGTCGTCGCCCGACGTGCCGACGATCGTGTCGGCGCGATTCGTCCCGATGATCGTGGCCGGTCGGCCGTTGCAGTGCAGGCCGTCGGCCGCGTTGGTGTGCGGCTTCGGGATCCGTCGATCGCCCATGCTCAGCCGCTGATCGAGCCTGCGGCCGTCGCCGAGCGTTCCTCCGGCGCAATCACGACGTTCGTTGATGCAAGCCGTCGTCCACGCCTCCATCGTCGGCTGGTGCCAACCGTTCATCCAGTCGGCATGGAGTGTCGATCCCGCGGGGCGGCCGTTGTCTGAGGAGAGCTCCCATCCAGCCGTCGAACCCTGTCGAATCTCCCACGCCCACTGAAGCTGGAGTTGCGGCACGGGAAACGGGTGGCTGTTCGGGCACATCGATTGTCCGCGGTCGTCGTAAACGGCGTACGCCATGTGGCTCATGTGATTGCGAGCGTCGAGGTTCGCTCCGTCCCAGCAGGACGGGAAGATGACGGACATCCGCAGCAGATCGCCCTGCTGACAGACCGGAATCGTGTCGCTGTTCGGCGCGCCGTTCGCACTGTCGCACCGCCAGTACGCAACGTTCGGCTGCGACTCCGGCGACCCATCCGCGTTGCCGGCGATCATCTTCAGTCCAGCCGGGAGCGCCACCACGTCCTCGGCCGCTTGGTCGGTGAGGTGCTTGTAGTAGATGTCGTGGCGGTCCGGGATCATCGGCGTGCCGTCTGCGGTGATCACCGCGGGGATCCAGTAGGCCGACTTGTTGGCGTTGGTGCCCTGACAGGTCGAACTGCCCCGTTGCCGCAGGGAGTCCGGCGTGCTCGAGGCATCGGTGGCCGTGTTGCCGAAGAAGAAGTGCAGGTGCGAGGCCCCTGGCTGGTTCGGAAACACGATCGGGTCGTCGAAGGCTGCGTGCGAGAAGGAACAGAACGTCCGGAAGTTCGACGAGTCGGCCGTGCGTGGCGGTGGCGTCCCGTCGTTGCTGATCGTGGCACCGGCACCGCCGGCAAGGAGCAGGTGAGCAACGGCGGCAACACCGATCGCGACGACCCCGGCGGCCCAGGCCCGAATCATGTGTGGTGTCGTGTGGTGCATGGCAGAGGACTCCTCGTTGTCGGCGACCAGCCCCCCGCCAGCATGCCGCATTCCGTCATCGCCAACCGGACGCCAACCGGACGTTCGCAGGATGATCCGGGCTAGGCCCGGTTCGGGGTTCAGCTCAGCACATCGCGGCCCATCCAGCCGGCGATCTGAAGGAGCGCCGGTGCGTCCGGACCCGGGTCGACCACGGGTCCGAATGGCACCA
>CALBVR010000039.1 GCA_937969565.1 uncultured Acidimicrobiales bacterium
GGGGTCGCCAAAGAAGGCGACCCCGACGAAGCAGTTCCCGGCGGTTTGCGAAGCAAAGCGTAGGAACTCGAAGAGTTCCCGGCGGTTTGCGGAGCGAAGCGGAGCAGGTGAGCAGTCCAAGTTGCGAAGCAACTTGTAGCAATGCTGAGCATTGCCCTTGACTTCAAGTTCGCTTGAAGTTTTAGAGTCCTTCGTATGGACAACACGAATGCTGCGAACACCACCACTGCGACCGTCGGCTCGGTCGACGACTTCGCCGAAGGCACGATGAAGATGACCTCCGTCGGCACTCGGCGCATCGTCGTGATCCGCACGGCATCGGGCATCCATGCGCTGGACAACGCCTGCCCCCATCAGGGGTATGGCATGGCGACCGGTGCGTTGGACGGCGAGCTCCTCACCTGTCAGTGGCACAACTGGAAGTTCGACGTCCGCGATGGGTCCTGTGTGCGCGGCGAGGAGGCGATCCCGTGCCATGCCGTGTCGATCGAAGACGATCAGGTCGTTGTCTCCGTGACCGAACCCAGTAACGAGGAGCAACGAGCCACGCTGTGGCCGAGCCTGCGAACTGGCATGCAGCGCAACTACGTGGGCCAGGTCGCTCGCGACACCGCCCGACTCCTGCACGCCGAAGCCAGTCCCGCCGAGATCATGAGCGACGCCATCGCCTACGGGGCGCCGCGCAACGAATGGGGCGTCGGACATGAGATGGCTCAGGCCGCCGATCTCCTGGCCTGGGCGGAGATTCGGACCGGCGATGAGGCGGCCCTTCCCCTGGTGCATGGGCTCGCCGGCATCTCCGAGGTATCGCGGGATCGTCCGGCGCGTCCCGTGCCGGCTCCAGATGCAACCATCGACTTCGGTCAGGCGATCGAGGCCGAGGACATCGAAGGAGCGATGTCCGCAACGATGGCGGCAATCGACGAAGGGCGAGATCCGGCCGCGATTCGCCATGACTTCATCGACGCCGTCTCCCAACACCATCTCGGCTATGGCCACGGCATCATCTACACCCAGAAGGCGTTCGAGTTGCTCGATCGGGTCGGCTGGCAACTCGCTCCAGACCTGCTTCCGCACCTCGCCGCCAGCGTCGGATGGGCGACGCGGGAAGACGTGCTGCCCTACATGCGCAAAGCGATGCGTTCGATCACCGATGCCGACCTCGGCGCAATGGTCGAAGCGGACGATCGAACGGTCACCGGTTGGAACGAGACGAGCGCGCTGGCCGACCGGCTGAGCGCCGCGACCGACGCTCCCATCGAAACGGCAGTCGAGGCTGTGCTCCACGGCGCGGGCGTGGAAGGACTTCTCGACGCAATCACACTCGGCGCCTCCCGCCGCCTGCTCCGACACGACCTCGACATCGAGTTCGACCACGAGGAGGACTTCGGTTGGCTCGACATCACCCATGCGTTGACGATGAGTCGGGCTGCTCGCTGGGCCTGGGAGGTCGACCCCGGTCCGCAAAGTGCGCGGATCGCCCTGTTCGCCACGTGGCTCCTCTTCGACAGCGGACGGGCGGAACGCCGCCATGGCGCAGGTCCGTCCGCGGCGGCCACGTCCACGCCGAGCGACTTCGCCACGGCGGTTCGCATGAAGGACGTCGGTGGAGCCCTTGCCTGGATGGAGGAGGCAGATCGAACCGACGCCGTCGACGCGATGATCACGGCAGCGCTCGATGATCAGGCGGGCTCATTCATCGTCAGCGCCCACGTCATCAAGTTGGCGCAAGCAGCAGCAGAGGAGGCGACCACCATCGATTCGATCGAGCCGGTGCTGGCCACCACCCGGTTCATCGCCGCTCCCCGCCTCGAACGGTTCGTGTCGGCGAACGTTGCGTCGAGCCTCGACTTCGTGCGCACGGGCAACCCGCCCAAACGATGACGTCAGCTGGGAATGCGGTCGGTTGCGTTGTCCGCGAGCAGGTCGAGGAACGCATCGGGATGCACCGCGGCAGACCAATAGAAGCCTTGGGCCGTCGTGCACCCGAGCGCCCGCAACTCCTGGAGTTGACCCTCGGTCTCCACTCCTTCGGCGACGACGTCGAGCCCCAGCAGGTGCGCCAGCTGGATGGTGGCCCGCACGATGATCGCATCCTCCGACGTTTGGCCGAGCCCCTGGACGAATGCACGATCCACCTTCACCTCGTTCGCATCGAGTGAACGAAGCCGGGTGAAGTTCGAATAGCCGGTACCGAAGTCGTCGATCGACAGTCGGACCCCCAGCTTGCCCAGGTCCTCGAAGACCGGGGCATCGCGACCCTTTTCGTCCAGGATGTCGGACTCGGTGACTTCCATCGTCAGGAGCGACCCGGGCAGGCCATGGCGTTCCAGGAGCTCGCCGACGGTGTCCGGCAGACGACGATCGAGGAAGCTCATGG
This sequence comes from uncultured Acidimicrobiales bacterium, assembly GCA_937969565.1. Classification (GTDB taxonomy): domain Bacteria; phylum Actinomycetota; class Acidimicrobiia; order Acidimicrobiales; family SHLQ01; genus SHLQ01. The sequence continues at coordinate 2,381 of CALBVR010000039.1, forward strand.
ATCCGAGATTCACGGCGACCGGAATGGGATGCCCGTGGTCCAGCATGCGAGCGCCGAATTCGACCGCCTGTCGCAGCATCACGTCGGTCAGCCGGTGATAGTGGCCGCCGACCTCGATTGCGGTGAAGAAGTCTGCCGGCGCCAAGAGTCCGTGTCGCGGGTGTCGCCAGCGGACCAGACCTTCCGCGCCAACGACGCGGCCGTTCTGGAGATCCACTTGCGGCTGGAAGTGCAGCTCGAACTCTCCCATGTCGAGCGCACGGACCGTGTCGCAGATCAGTTCCTGACGGGTGACGGAAGCCTCGCCCTCCGACGATTCGAAGACGGCGACCCCACCCCCGGAGTGTTTGGCCTGGTACGACGCGATGTCGGCACACTTCAGCAGATCGGCGTACGTGGTCCCGTGACCGGGTGACACCGCCACGCCGATGGACGCGCCGACCGCCAACTGCAGACCGTCAACGGCGACCGGGCTGGTGAGCAGACCGTGCACCTCTTCGGCGAGGGCGCTTGCCGACTCGACCGTCAGGTCGCCGATGGCGACGAAGGCGAACTCGTCACCACCGATGCGAGCCATCACGTCCATCGTGTCGATCGAGGCACGCAGCCGTTCGGCCAGCACCCGCAGCAACCGGTCGCCGGTCGGATGACCGAGCGTGTCGTTGATTCCCTTGAACCGATCGAGGTCCGCGACGATGAGCGCGACCTGATGCCCGGAGGCGGAGAGGAGGCCGTCGACCACCGTCTGTTCGACAATCGAACGGTTCGCGAGGCCGGTCAATTCGTCGTGCTCGGCCTGGAAGCGCAACGCATCGGCGAACTCGCTGATGTCGACGGACACTCCACGAACGAGACCTTCCCGTCTCGGTGTGAGCCGCACTTCTCGAAGGGTCACCTCGTGGCCATCCTTGTGCCGAACAGTCACGATCGAACGGCGCTCGGCATCGGCTCCGAGCCTGGCCTCTTCGCGGAGGACGGCCCTGGCCTCGTCGATGTCGATGAGCGTCGCCGCCTCGGCGCCTTCCAGCTCGGAGGGCTCATAGCCGAGCACCTCGGCCACGTTTCCGCTCATGCTCACGATGCGGCCGGTCCCGGAGTCGATCTCCCAGGAAAAGATGCGCGCCCGATCGACCAACGCGGTGTGACCGTGGTCCCGGCACATCAGACTCGAACCGGCCCACCATCGGCGTAGCAGCAGTCCAGCCGGCACGACTGCGACGAGGCCTAGGGGTCCAAGCGTCGAGGCTCCGAGGATTCCGATGGCGATGAGCGGAAGGACGATGGCGAAGTCGGCTGTCGGCCCGGGCGCGGACGTGCGCGGTCCCGACGCCGCAGCAGGCGGGGCGTGGGTGGCGGGAAGTTGCGTCGGGGGTGTCATGCCGTCGAGGTCCGATCGGCGAAGATTCCCGTTGGATGAGTCGAACGATGACGCCCGTCTTGGCTATTTCTGACGTCGCTTCTGGATGTTCGCCCACTCGTCTCGCAGACCGACCGTTCGGTGGAAGACTGCGGGATCGTCGAGGTCGGCGGCGAAGTAGCCGAGCCGTTCGAACTGGACGACCTGCCCGGGGGTGACCTCGGAGAGGATCGGTTCGAGCTTCGCTCCGGTGAGCGTCTCGCGAGCGTCCGGGTTCAGCGATGCCATCGGGTCGCTGCCATCGGCACCGGGATGCGGTTCGGTGAAGAGTCGGTCGTAGAGGTGCACGGTCGCATCGATGGCGTGGGCGGCGGACACCCAATGGATCGTGGACTTCACCTTGCGTCCGTCGGGAGCCTGACCGCCGGCGGTCTCGGGGTCGTAGGTGCAGTGCACCTCCACGACGTTCCCGTCGTCGTCGGTGACCGCGTCCTGGGCGGTGATGAAGTAGCCGGCGCGCAGTCGGACCTCGCGGCCTGGCGTGAGACGGAAGTACTTCGGCGGCGGATCGAGCTTGAAGTCGTCCTGTTCGATCCAGAGCTCTCGACCGAAAGGCACCATGCGGGTCCCGGCGGACTCGTCCTCAGGATTGTTGATTGCCTCGCGTTCGTCCTCCTGGCCCTCGGGCCAGTTCGTGATGACGACCTTGAGCGGACGGAGCACCGCCATGCGCCGCAGCGCGGTGCGGTTGAGCTCGGTGCGGATGAAGGACTCGAGCAGCTCGATGTCGTGCGTGCTGTTCGTCTTGGCCACACCGATGTGACTCATGAACGCACGAATCGCGGCGGCCGGATAGCCGCGTCGGCGAACGCCTCGCAGGGTCGGCATGAGCGCATCGTCCCAGCCGGACATGACGCCGTCGTCCACGAGCTGGCGGAGCTTTCGCTTCGAGGTGACCGTGTGGGTCAGATTGAGGCGGGCGAATTCGGTCTGTTCGGGCTGCTCGTGTGGGAGTTCGAGATGCTCGAGGCACCAGTCGTACAGTGGGCGGTGGCTGTCGAACTCGAGCGTGCAGATGGAGTGGGTGACGGCCTCGATCGCATCGGACTGACCGTGCGCCCAGTCGTAGGTCGGGAAGATGATCCACGAGTCGCCGGTGCGCTGGTGGTGCACACGACGAATCCGGTACAGAACGGGATCACGCATCTGCATGTTCTCGTGGTTCATGTCGATCTTCGCGCGCAACACCTTCTCGCCGTCGGCGAACTCTCCGTCGCGCATCCCGCGGAAGAGCGCGAGGTTCTCCTCGGAGCTGCGGTCCCGCCAGGGGGAATCCACGCCCGGCGTGGTGAAACCGCCGCGGTTCTCGGAGATCGTCTCCGCATTCTGATCGTCGACGTACGCAAGCCCGCGCTCGATGAGGGACTCCGCCCAGTCGTAGAGCTGGTCGAAGTAGTCGGACGCGTAGACGATGTCGTCAGGTTCGAAGCCGAGCCAGGCGATGTCTTCGATGATTCCGTCGACGAAGGACTGGTCTTCGGCCTCCGGATTCGTGTCGTCGAATCGGAGTTTGCAGACTCCGTCGTAGTCCCCGGCAATGCCGAAGTTGAGGCAGATCGACTTGGCGTGCCCGATGTGCAGGTAGCCGTTCGGTTCGGGCGGGAACCGGGTCTGCACCCGCTGACCAAACTTGCCGGATGCGTTGTCGGCGTTGATCTTCTCGCGGATGAAGTCGATCGGCTGCGGCTCGGTGGTGCCTTCGGTTTCGCTCACCCGTTCAGCGTATCCGGGTGGATGGGCGCCGGATTCAGCTCAACGAGCGAGCGGTGTCTGACAGCGGCACGTCGGACTTCGACGCCGGGTAGGTGCCGAGCAGCCGATCGCCGAAGTTGGAGGTGACACCGAGCCAGTGATGCTCGTTGCGAAAGTGATGGAGCCGGTGATTGGTCGTCAGCCGACGGTAGTAGCGGTTCCGAGCGCGGTACCGGGTGTGCACAAGAAGGTGTACCCATTCGTAGTGCAACAGCACGAGCCAGCTCGTGGCGACACCGGTGAGGTAGGGGGCGAGCACCGGCTGCCCGAACAGTTGAAGTGGCAGCGCGAGCCACGCCGCCGTGAAGGCCGCGATCATCAGTTGAAAGGTGAGGGCGTCGCGGCCGGCGAGCAGTAGCCAGCCGACGTGGCTCGGGTCGAGGTGGTGTTCGCGGTGGCCCGTTCCGGTTCCCAGCCGTCGCATCCGGTAGGAGTCGTCGGGAGCGTGGAGGAGGAAAAGATGCAGGAACCATTCGACCGGTCCCGTGAGCACGATCGTGAGCACGACGACGGCAGCATCGATGGCGGTGAAGTCGCCGACGAGCAGTCGAACGGCGACGATGGCGGTCGCGCCAAACAGCAGGATCTGGGGTGACCGGTGTTGGACGAAACACGCTGCGACCTCGCGCATGGTCGTCAGGTCGGTCGCCTTCGCGTCGTCGTCCTGGCGGGTCGGTGTGGTCACCGTTCCAGTGTGCCCGGTCGAGGGAATCAGCGGGGATCGAGTGAGCTCGGGATGGCGCCGATCCAGCGAATCCCGTGCTGTTCGGCAGCTTCCTTCGCCGAGACCTCGTCCAGATCCTCGCCTTCGGCGATGCAGAGTCCGACACAGCTGTCGCGGAACTCCGCCAAGATCGCCGAGGCGGAACGAATCGCCTCGGCGGTTTCGAGGGAGACGATGACGGGCACGGCGCCCCGCGGGATGCCGAGTCGATCCTGCACCCGGCCGAGCATGGTTCCCCACAACCGGGCTTCGGCCACGGATCGGAGATCGGGGAGGCAGAGCACGAATGGCTGTTCGCCGGCTTCGAATCGACGGGCCTGATGTTCGAGCACGACCGTGGCGTCGAGGACACTGCCGGAGATGGCCCGGCCGTCGACGAGGACGGAGGCGTCGGTTTGGTCCCAGCCGCGAATCCGAGCCACGGGGGTTCCGGGCGCGTCGGAGATGGTCGCCAACGTCCGGTAGGCCTGGAGTCGACCGGCCCAGGAGGCACCATCGGCCACACACAGGTCGGGGCCACGAAGCAGTTCGAGCTGTTGGTCGGCGGTGCTGGTCCATGCGGTCGAGGCATCGGCGGTGGCGGCCGGCATCAGCCGATCGCGCAACAGCGAGGAACGTCGCTCGAGCATGCGCCGATGCACGGTGCCGGCAACGGTGAGCACGCGGTCGGTCAGCAGAAGCGCCTCGAGGTCGGCGGTGGACTCGCCCGCGACCACGTCGACGCCGGGTACAGCGTCGAAATCAACCGGTTCGGTGGGTGCGATCATCGCCATGGGAACTCCTGTCAGATCCGCCTGTACAACCAACATTGCGGCGCTGGATCGGAAATATCACGGAGTTTCTTGAGTGAAAAGTCGCAGAAGCGGGGTGAAAACGTTAAAAATGAGCGTTGTTGCCGATTGGAGGTGGCCATGGCCGCTGAACTCGACCTCGCCGTCCTCGGACACCGTGTCCGTCATCACCGCAAACGTCACGACATGACGCTGTCCGAGCTCAGCGATCTCGTGGACCGCCCGGTGCCGTATCTGTCGCAGCTGGAGAACGGCAAGGTCGAACCGAAGATCGGCCTGCTCAACGCGCTCGCCGACAGCCTCGACGTCGGCGTCGGTGAGCTCGTCGACCCCGAACCACCGAATCGGCGAGCCGAACTCGAGCTTGCCCTCGCCCGAGCCCAGGACGACCCCCGCTATCAGGCCTTCGGCCTCCCGCACCTGAAGCCGACGGCGAAGATGGGTGACGACGTGCTCGAGCATCTCGTCACCCTCTGGAAGTCATTGCCGGCAGCAGAGTCCGGACGGAGCCTCCGCGCCGAAGACCGGGCACGCGCCGCCAACGTGCAGCTCCGCGAGGAAATGCGCGAGCGAAACAACTACTTCGAAGAGATCGAGAAGATCGCCCGCGAAGCGCTGGAGGCCATCGGCTATCCGGGCTCCGGCCCGGTCTCCGAGCGCAACATCACCGACCTCGCCGGCCACTTCGGTTTCAAGCTGGAGCGCGCCCGCGGCATGCCCAGTTCGGCCCGTTCGATCACCGACCAGCGCAACCGGATCATCTACATCCCGTTGCGCGAGGAAGTCGAGCTTCGTACGGCCCGGTCGGTCGTCCTCCAGACGCTCGGCCACTATGCGCTCGACCACGCCTCCACCAGGGACTTCGGTGAGTACCTCCGTCAGCGGGTGGAGTCCAACTATTTCTCGGCCGCCACCCTGATTCCGGAACAGCCGGCCGCGGACCTGCTGCAACGCAGTTTCGATCAGAACGACATCTCGATCGAGGACATGAAGGAGGCGTTCTACGTGTCCTACGAGATGGCGGCACATCGGTTCACCAACCTGGCCACGCGCCACCTCGGACTGCCCGTGCATTTCCTGCGCTGCAACCCGGATGGTGTCGTGTCGAAGGCCTACGAGAACGACGGAATCGACTATCCGTGCGACGCCGAAGGAACCGTGGAAGGCATGCGGGTGTCCCGACATTGGGGTGTGCGCCAGGCGTGGCAGGCCAGTCAGAGTTTTCTGCTGCACTACCAACACACCGTCACGGATGCCGGCGATTGGTGGTGTGCCACCTACATCGAGGATGCGAGCAAGAACCCGTACGCCATCAGCGTCGGAACCACATCCGAGCTCGCCTCACACTTCCGCGGCGGCGACACGATCCGACGCGTCGAGGCGCGGTCGTCGGCCACCGCTCCTGATCCCGATCTGATCGCACGTTGGGAGGACGTGGCCTGGCCATCTGCGGCGCAGCGCAGCCACGTGCTGACGGCACTCCCACCGTCGAGCCGCGAGTTCTCACCCTTTCCCGGCGTCGACCTGGTCGACGTGTACCGGTTCCTCGACCGGCAGCGACCCGGCTGAACGTCGTCGCGTCGCGACGACCCGGAGGATGGTGAAGGCAACGACGGCGGCCACGACCACGCCCTGCACGATGCGGAACGCCAGCACAGCGGCATCGGTGCCGGCCGTGAGCAGATGCACCGTCGCCGCGGCCCACACACCGAAGCTGAGGTAGTGCACCGACCGCCAAAGGCGGTTCGGTAGGCGGGGTCGCAGCAGCGAGGTGACCTGCACCGCGACGAGCAGCCAAAACGCAACGATCCCCCAGGCCACGGCACCCGGACGCCACTCCGAGGCATAGGGCACGAAGAGCTCCGCCCAGCCGAAGTGCACGAAGTTGTCGGGCACCAGCGCGACCAGGTGGACCGACAGGAAGACGATCGCCAGCATCGAAAGGAATCGATGCAGGTCGAGCGTCCAACCGGCCGGCAGATTGCGGGACGCCCGGGAGGACTGGGTCAGCCCGAGAAGCACGGAGAAGCTCAGCAGGGCCCACGACACGATGCCAGCAGCGCGGCTGGTGAACCACCACACCTGCTCCACGACTTCGACGTCCATCTGGCTAACCCTCTCCCACGCCGGCCCAGCCGAGCGTCTCGAGCGTGCGATCCGAGGTGAAGACAAGCCCGGCGCATCCCCACTCGATGATCTGGTCGGCATCGAGGCGGTCATCGATGAGGCAGCACTTTGCGACGACATCGGCCCACCAGGCGTCGCGGGCGTGAACGGTCGCGGCCACACGCCTGCCGTGAGCCGGCCGTCGGGTGGTCGGATCGAGGACGTGGTGACGATCGACGCCATCCGATCCGCTCCACGTTCGCCGGAGGATGCTGCTCGATGCGACACCACCGCCGAAGACCGTCACCTCGCCGATCGACGTCCCGGGATTCCACGGATCCTCGACGGCCACCGGCGCGCCGTGTTCGGCCAACGCTGTGCCACCGAACCGCATGTCGCCTCCGAGCGAGACGAACGCCCAGCGGGCTCCATCGTCGACGAGATCGGCGAGGAGCAGATCGGCGGCGAGGCCCTTTCCGAGCCCGCCGGGGTCGAAGGCAGCGTGCGCGGGCACCCGAACGCCGTCGGGTCCGATGTCGATGGTCTCGACGCGCCGATCGACGACAGCCGGTGACTGCTCGGCTGCAGATGTCCCCGAGGACGGCGGGAGTTCCGAGTGGTCACGGTCGTAGCCAAGCGCAATCAGATCCAGCAAGAGCAACGGGTTGAAGCGGCCCTCGGTGCGTGCAGCGGCGAGGTTCGCTCGTTCGATCAGATCGACGGTCGCAGCGGACACCGGCACCGGACGACCGCGGGCGGCGTTGCATCGGCTCACTTCGCTGTCGGGCCGAAATCGACTCCAGCGTGCTTCGAGGTCCTCCGCTCGTTCCGCGGCTCGCTCCAGCGATGACGTTCCGAGGTCGGACACCACGCGACAGTCGGACCCGAAGGCTCGGAAGGAGCCTTCGGCGAGGGGAAGCTCCATCCTCAGCTCCCGCCGGTGAGTGGCGGCAGCGTCGTGCTGGTGGTCGATGCCACGGTCGTCACCGTGGTGGACGGCGCCGCTGTGGTCGTGGGCGCTGCCGTCGTGGCGGGAGCCGCCGTCGTCGTCGTTGCGACCGTCGTGGCGGGTGCCGCCGTCGTCGCCGCGGGAGCAGCCGTCGTCGCGGGAGCAGCCGTGGTCGTCGGCGCCGCGGTGGTGGCCGGCGCGGCCGTGGTGGCCGGCGCCGCCGTCGTCGGAGCGGCCTGGGGGGCCACGGTCGTCGGCGCCGCGGTGACGGGTGCAACGGAGGAGGTCGGGGCGATCGTGATCGAGACCGCGGCCGTGGTACTGGTGGTCGACGTCGACATCGACGCCTGGGAACGCAACACCAGCTCGCCGGGCGGGCGATCCGTCGGCACCGTCGGCGCGTCTGACTCGGTGGAAGCAAGGGCCTCCGGTACATCACGCGGTGCGGCGAGGTCCCGTGCTGGTCCGGGAGGACCGGTCGGCTCCGGGGCCGCCGACTCGACCGGTTCGGTCGCCGCCAAAGGGCCGAACGACGCCAAGACGCCGACGAAGCTCGTGACGCTCACGGCCCCGATCGTGGTCCGGGCCGCCCGCAGACCGGTGGGTCGATTTCTCATGCCACCGTCCTCCCGTCAGGCGTCGCAACACAACTGTAATAGTCGTCGCCTCGTCATCGGCAGTCGGCCTCGAAACCTTGATCCGTCAGCCGCGGGCCTGCTCCGGGTTCTACCGTGGTCCCGTGACCCAGGAACTCCTCACCCCGGTGCAAGGCATCCGCCGTGAGCTGCAACGAATCGTTCGCGGCTACATCGTCGGCGAAGACCAGCCTCAGATGCGGCTCCCGGCGCACGACGACGGGTGGTTCGGCCCGGACAGCGTGGCATGGACCATTCACACCGACTGGGGAACGCTCATCGGCGGCATCGAGTCGCTCCTCATGCAGACGTTGCATCCGCCAACGATGGCCGGCGTCGCCGACCACTCCGACTACAAGTCGGATCCATTCGGACGCCTCAATCGGACCGCCCAGTTCATCGGCACGACCATCTTCGGCACGGCGGCCGAAGCCCAGCAGATCGTCGACGTGGTCCGCAGCATCCACGATCGGGTCGAAGGCCACACCCCGGCCGGCCAGCCCTACCGGGCGAACGATTCGGCGAATCTCCTCTGGGTGCACGCCACCGAGGTCGACGGCTTCCTCCGCGGCGTGCAGCGCTACGGATCGAGCACCATCACGCCAGCGATGGCAGATCAGTACGTGGCCGAGATGGCCCGTGTCGGCGAGGCGCTCGGCATCGATCGAGCACCCCGCACCGTGGCCGAACTTCACGCCACACTCGACGGCTACCGCCCCGAATTGCACTTCGGTAGCCAGGCCCGCGAAACCGTGCGTTGGCTTGCCTTCCCACCGAACTCGCTCGCCGCTCAGGGGCCGTACGCCATCCTGTTCTCCGCCGCGGTGGCGATGCTCCCCCGGTGGGCCCGACGAAAGCTGTGGATCCCGCCGTCGCTGCCGCCCGTGAACCGTCTGCTCATCGAACCTGCGGCGAAGTCGGTTGTGCGTACGCTCGACTGGATCATGGTGGCCGAGGAAACCGCCTGACTCAGGGCGGATTCTCGCGGTAGCGGGCCATGGCATCGTCCAAGCTCAGATCCAACTGGTTCGCCAGGGACGCAAGCCACGCAAGCACATCGCCCAGCTCGTGCAACTGCTGCTCGCGCGTTCCCTTTCGGGCGGCCTGCGCGAGCTCGCCGAGCTCCTCGCACAACCATGCGACCGTGGCGGGCATCCCGCGCTCCCGATCGGCTTCGCCGTAGAGCTCCTCCATCAGCGTCTGGACCTGGTCGAGCGTCATCATCCACCCAATCTAGGAACCGTTACGCTCCACTGCATGGAAGACACCAACGTCAAGCCCATCATCACCGTCCCGTCCGGCCCGCCCCCCACCGAACTCGTCATCGAGGACCTCGTCGAGGGTGACGGTCAGGAAGCGACCGCCGGCATGCAGGTCACGGTCGACTATGCGGGCATCAACTGGTCGAACGGCCGCGAGTTCGACGCATCGTGGAACCGCAACGCCACGTTCAGCTTCGGTCTTGGGGCGCGCCAGGTCATCACCGGTTGGGACGAAGGCGTGCAGGGAATGAAGGTCGGCGGACGTCGTCGCCTGACCATTCCGCCGCAGATGGCGTACGGATCTCAGGGCGCCGGAGGCGTGATCGCCCCCAACGAAACCCTGATCTTCGTGGTGGATCTTCGCAGGGTCGGTTAGGCCGCAGCGACCTCGTCGCCGAAGGCGACGAGAAGGTCCTCAGACGACGCCACGCTCGAGGAGCGTCTCGGCGATCTGAATCGTGTTCAGGGCGGCACCCTTGCGGAGGTTGTCGCCCGACACGAACATCGCCAGACCGTTGTCCATTGTCTCGTCGCGGCGAATGCGCCCAACGAGCGAAGGATCGATGCCTGCGGACTTGAGCGGCGTCGGCACGTCGTCGAGTTGGACACCGTCGGCGGTCGAGAGGATCTCCCGGGCCTGATCCGGTGAAATCTCTCGGCTGAAGCCAGCGGAGATCGCGAGCGAGTGGCCGGTGAAGACCGGAACTCGGACGCAGATGCCGGAGACGAGGAGACCGGGGATCTCGAGGATCTTCCGGCTCTCGTTTCGGAGCTTCTGTTCCTCGTCGGTCTCTTCGAGACCGTCGTCGACGATCGAACCACACAGCGGCAGCGCATTGAAGGCGAGCGTGTCGGCGAACGCAGAGGACTCACCGAAGTCGACCGACGACCCGTCGTACGTCAGGCCCGGCAGCTCGCCCACACCCTTGCGAACCTGCGCATCGAGTTCCTCCACGCCGGCCAGGCCGGCGCCGGACGCGGCCTGGTACGTGGAGACCACCATGCGCTCGAGACCGGCGGCCTCATGCAGGGGCTTGAGCACCGGCATCGCGGCCATCGTGGTGCAGTTCGGGTTGGCGATGATTCCCTTGGGGAGGTCGTCCAACGCGTGCGCATTGACCTCAGGGACGACAAGGGGCACCTCGGCGTGCATGCGCCAGCCGGACGAGTTGTCGATCACGACTGCGCCGGTCGCAGCGACCTGCTCGGCGAGGGCGAGCGAGGTTCCCTTGCCGGCGGAGAAGATGACGATGTCGAGGCCGGTGTAGTCCGCAGTCGTGGCATCCTCGACGGTCACCGTTCGACCAGCGAACTCGACCTGCTTGCCCGCGCTCCGCGGGGAAGCAAAGAACCTCATCTCGTCGATCGGGAAAGCCCGATCTTCGAGGAGGGTGCGCATGACGCCACCGACCTGGCCGGTGGCTCCGACGATTCCTACGTTTGCCATGCCTCCAGCGTAGAGCTGCAGAGTTGATCGCGTGGCAAGAAATCAACGAGAAACGAGTCACTTGACCCTCAACTCCGGGATCGTTGCGACCGATTGCACCATCGTGGCGGTCCCACGCAATCAACGGTCAAACAAGAAGGGTCTGGACAGCGCGTCCTCGAGGTCGGAACGACGGCCGCGCGAGACGCGCGCCATCCTCATGCTCGTGCTCGGGTTGCTCCCGGCACTCGGCCTGCTGCTCGTCGGTGTGATGTTGTGGTCGAGCGACGGAGAGACACTGTCCAGCCTCGAACGAAACCAGAACCTGTTCGAGCAACAGAATCGCCTCCTGCAACTGACCGCCTCGATCAGTGCTGCGGACGCAACCATGTACGCGGCCTCGCTTCACCCGGACAACGACCAGCTCCTCGAGCTTGCGGAGACCGAGCGTCGACACGCACTGCTCGGCGTCAACGACGCCATAGCGAACACGGATGCCATCGTCGAGGGCATCGCCGAGCTTCTCGAACAGGACGCCGCGAGCCTTCGCGACCTCATCGGAGCGACGTTCGACAACGCGCAACGAAGCCTCGACTCGCAGGTGGCAGGCGAACCGCTGAGCGCCGGATGGCTGCTCTCTGTCTCCGCACTGCCGTCGAGCCTCCGAGCCGGCTGGGAAGCGACGGACGCGGGCGAGATCGCCGACGATTCGTCCTTCCAATGGGACACCTACCGGGCGCTCGGCGACTACACGGTCAGTGTGTCCACCGAGCGCGCTGCGATCATCGGCACACCCGCAGAGCCCACCAGCGTCGGCGTCGCATCCAACAACCGGTCCGCCGTCTTCGCCGAGTTCGCCAACATCTCCGAAGTGCTTGGCATCGTCGGCATGGAACGCTCCGCCACCTTCCTCGATGACAGCGGCCTCGATCCGGGAGCGGCCATCGCCGCTGACCTGAGCGACACGAGCGACATCGACGATTGGGCGAACGCTCTCTCGGCCTCGGTTCGCCTCTCCAACCAGGCACTCATGGATTCGCAGGCGGGCGCGGACCGGCTCGCGGACGTCTTCGAGTCCGAACTTGCCCGCCTCCAACTGCGCCGCGCCGGCGGCGTCGCCATCGCCGCGTTCATGGGAGCGTTGAGCCTCCTCCTGGTCGCGGTGACTTCGAGCGAAATTCGGCATCGCCGTCGGGTCGAGCGTGCGCACGCCGACGCGATCAGCGAGCTGGACACCAAGGCTCGACGAGATCCGATGACCGGTCTCTGGAATCGTCGACAGGCCGAGGAACGTATCGCGGAGGCACTCCAGCGCCAGCGAAGGGACGGCCCGGTCGTTCTCGCCTACCTCGATCTCGACCGATTCAAGGCGTTGAACGATGTGTGGGGCCACGCCGTCGGTGACCAGATCCTCGGCATCGTCGCCGCTCGGCTGGGCAATGCTGCCGATCAACGGTTCGAAGTGATCCGATTCGGCGGCGACGAGTTCGTCGCTCACGCGAACATGGTCGGTGCCACGCTCGAGGATGCGACCGAGCTCGCCAGCGGCATGATCGAACGCATCGCACAGCCGATCCTCATCTCCGGGAAAATGTACGAGATCAGCGCGACCGTCGGTGTCACGGTGTCGGTGCCGGAGAGCACTCCCGAGTCGCTCCTTCTCGAAGCCGACAGCTCGCTGATCCTCGCCAAGCAGACCACCCGGGGTTCCGCCAACGGCTACGACCGAAGCCTCAACCGGTCCACACAACTGGTGCGGGAACTGCCGGTGGCGCTCGAGGCCGGCGACATCATCTCGCACTTCCAGCCCATTTTCAGCGTGTCCACCGGTGAACTCAGCCACTTCGAGGCACTCGCCCGATGGCAGCGACCGGACCGCACCTTCGTCAGCCCCGGCGAGTTCGTGCCGCTTCTCGAATCGTTCGGCCTGGCCAGCGGCCTCACCGAAGCCACGGTCGAACAGATCCGTCTTCTCCTCGAGCTGCCGGATCTCCCTGAGGACGTGGCGGTGTTCATGAACGTGTCGCCGCGCGAACTCGAGATCTCAACTTTTGCGACCCGAATCCTCGGGTTGGTTCGGGGCCACGGCATCGACCCCTCCCGCATCGGCATCGAGATCACGGAGACCGCCGCGATCAGCGATCCGCTCATGCTCGGTGCGCACCTCTCCACGCTTCGCGAAGCCGGGATGAAGGTGGCGATCGATGACTTCGGCAGCGGCTACAGCCCGCTCGGACTGTTGTTCGACCTTCCAATCGACATCGTGAAGATCGATCGGTCCATGATCTCGAACATCGACCAGGACAGCGCACGTGCCGCGATCGTCGGCGGGATCATCCGCGGGCTCCACGAGCACGGGATCGCGATCGTGGCCGAGGGTGTGGAACGCGAAGACGAGCTCGAATGGCTCAACATGACCGGCGTCGACTACGTGCAGGGGTTCCTCACCGGCCGCCCGACGCCACGAGAGGAACTCGACCGGTTCCTCGATCACTCTCACGCATAGGCGCTCATCGGCGGGCAGGAGCACTGCAGGTTGCGATCGCCGAACGCGTTGTCGACCCGACCGACCGCCGGCCAGAACTTGGTCCCCGTGAGCCACGGCGCCGGGTAGGCGGCCTGCGCTCGCGTGTAGGGGTGCGTCCATTCGTCGGACGTCACCGCGGCAACGGTGTGCGGCGCGTTGACCAGCACGTTGTCATCAGGGTCGGCGTCGCCCTGCTCCACAGCTCGGATCTCGTCCCGAATCGAGATCAATGCGTCGCAGAAGCGGTCGAGTTCGGCCAGCGACTCGCTCTCGGTCGGTTCGATCATGAGCGTGCCGGCCACCGGCCAGGACATCGTCGGTGCGTGGAATCCGTAGTCGATGAGGCGCTTGGCGATGTCCTCGGCGTCGGCGATGTCCTTGTATTCCCGGATGTCGATGATGCACTCGTGGGCCACACGGCCGGAGGCGCCCCGGTAGAGAACGGGAAAGTGTGGGTCGAGGCGGGCCGCGATGTAGTTGGCGTTGAGCACGGCCAACCGGCTGGCTTCCGCGAGACCCTCGGCTCCCATCATCGCGATGTACGCGTAGCTGATCGGCAGGATCGACGCGCTGCCCCACGGGGCGGCGCTGACCATTCCGGAATCAGCGGTGGTCCGCGGCTCGAGGTCGGGCACGTGCGGGGCGAGGTGGGCGGCAACGCAGATCGGTCCGACACCCGGTCCGCCGCCACCGTGGGGGATGCAGAAGGTCTTGTGCAGATTGAGATGGCAGACGTCTGCGCCGTAGTCGCCGGGACGGGCGAGCCCGACCTGCGCGTTGAGGTTGGCTCCGTCGAGATACACCTGGCCACCGTGATCGTGAATGATCTGACAGACCTGCTCGATCGATTCTTCGAACACGCCGTGGGTGGACGGGTACGTGATCATCAAGGCACCGAGGTCGTCCGTGTGCTCTTCGGCCTTGGCGGCAAGGTCGCCGACGTCGATGTTGCCGTCCTCGTCGGTGGCCACCGGCACCACCTGCATGCCCGCCATCACGGCCGACGCGGGGTTCGTGCCGTGGGCCGAGTTCGGGATGAGGCAGACGGTTCGGTGGTCGTCGCCATTCGCCCGATGCCACGCCCGGATGGCGAGCAGGCCGGCGTATTCACCCTGGGAGCCGGCGTTCGGCTGGAGGGAGGTGGCGGCGAACCCGGTGATCTCGGCGAGCCAGGTCTCGAGGCGGCCGGTGAGACCGGCGTACCCCTGGAGTTGATCGGTCGGCGCGTAGGGGTGGATTCGTCCGAATCCCTCCCAGGTGACCGGAATCATCTCGGTGGTGGCGTTCAGCTTCATCGTGCAGGAGCCGAGCGGAATCATCGAGTGGGCCAACGACAGGTCCTTGTTGCGGAGGCTCGTGATGTAGCGCAGCATCTCGGTCTCGGACCGGTGACTGTTGAACACCGGATGGGTCATGAAGTCGCTCGTGCGTTGCTGACTCTGCGGGATCCGAGTGTCCGATGTGGTGGCATCGTCGCGGTTGAAGAGGCTGGTCGTGAGCACGTCGAGGTCGGCATCGGTGATCGTCTCGTCGAACGCGAGGCCGACCCGGCCGTCCGCGAACGAGCGCAGGTTGAATCCGGCGGCGACGGCACGATCTTCGAGCTGGTTCAGGTCGGGACCGCCGGTGAGGACGACCGTGTCGAAGAACGATGTCGACCCAAGCTCGTAGCCGGCGGCCTCGGCCGTGGCGGCGAATCGGTCGGCGAGGGCGTGCACCCGGCGGGCGATCGAACGAAGGCCGGCTGGTCCGTGATACACCCCGTACATCGAGGCGATCACCGCCAGCAGCACCTGCGCGGTGCAGATGTTCGATGTCGCGGAGTCGCGGCGGATGTGTTGCTCTCGCGTCTGGAGCGCCATGCGCAAGGCGGGACGACCAGCCGAGTCCTGACTGACGGAGATCAGTCGGCCGGGAAGGGAACGAGCGTTGGCGCTCGACGTGGCGAGGAACGCCGCGTGCGGACCGCCACCGCCGAGTGGGACGCCGAATCGCTGCGACGAACCGACCGTGATGTCTGCTCCCCACTCCCCCGGCGGCTCGATCAGCGTGCAAGCGAGGAGATCGGTGGCGGCGACCACGAGCGCTCCGGCGGCATGCACCCGTTCGGCCAGTGCACGATGATCCCCGATCGCGCCGTCGGTGTCCGGATACTGCACGAGCACGCCGAACACGTCGTCGTCCAACGTCATGTCTTCCACGTCGCCGATCTCGAGCGAAATGCCGAGCGGCACGGCGCGAGTGGCGAGAACAGCGAGCGTCTGCGGATGACAACGATCGGAGACCAGGAATCGGTGGGCGGTCGTGCGCCGACCCTTGAGCCGGCGGGTCATGGTCATGGCCTCGGCCGCCGCCGTGGCCTCGTCCAGCATCGACGCGTTGGCGATGGGCATGGCGGT